>NZ_JADQBD010000022.1:0-40110 GCF_017808115.1 Chryseobacterium sp. RR2-3-20
GTTAATTTTGAATCCATAAGAAGGTTTTTTTGTTGTCAACCTCAAAGATACTTTGAGTTACTTTAATTCCTTCTTATTTTTTTATTTAGGACGCTATTGCATTAGAATCAATCCTTGAAAAATAGATTTGAAAATTAACAGAAAATTAATACCTTTGCAAAAATTAAAAAGAGATGAAATTCCAGAAGTGCAATAATCCATATTTTTCTAAAAAAGGAAAAATTGTGCACTCTGAAACTCAACCATAAAGAAACGGCCGATAATCTACCAAGATTGTCGGCTTTTTTATTTAAGTAATTTAGAATTAAAAGTTAATAAAATCTTAGAAGTCAGGTATTTAGATTTAAAATAATCTGAAATCTTAGATTTAAAAATTTAAATAAAATGAGCAACACTTACAAATCAGCTGGAGTAGATAAAGAAGAAGGGTACAAAACCGTTGATAAGATTAAAAAAGCTGTCGGCGAAACCCATAATGCCAATGTACTGAACCATTTGGGAAGTTTTGGAGCTTTTTACGAAATCGGAGGCTACAAAAATCCAGTTTTGGTTTCCGGAACAGATGGAGTAGGAACTAAGCTGAAGGTTGCTTTAGACTCAAAAAAATACGACTCTATTGGGGTAGACTGTTTTGCAATGTGTGCCAATGATATTCTTTGCCACGGAGCAAAACCATTATTTTTTCTGGATTATCTGGCTTGTGGAAAATTAGATTCCGAAATTGCTGCCGAAATCGTTTTAGGAATGGTAGAAGCGTGTAAAGACAATAATTGTGCTCTTATTGGCGGTGAAACTGCAGAAATGCCGGGAATGTACCAGCCTGGAGATTATGATGTTGCAGGTTTTTGTGTAGGAATTGTAGAAAAAGACCAGATTATTGACGGTTCGGGTATTAAAGCTGGTAACAAAATCATTGCTCTTCCGAGTTCAGGTTTCCACTCAAACGGATTCTCTTTAGTAAGAAAAGTTTTCCCGGATTTTAATGAAGAGTTTGAAGGAAAACCTCTATACGAAACACTTTTGGTACCTACCAGATTGTATTATAAAGATATTCATAAAGTTCTTGAAGAAGTACAAGTTTGCGGTATTGCTCACATAACGGGTGGTGGTTTATACGAGAATATCCCAAGAATTATAGCTGACGGTCTTTGTGCTTCTATTGATGCTTCAAAAATTCAAATCCCAAGTGTTATGCTGGAATTGGAAAAAAGAGGTGGAGTAGCCCGTGAAGAAATGTTCGGAACCTTCAATATGGGTATCGGAATGATTGTGGTAGTTGATGCCGAACACGCAGAAAAAGTATTGCACCTTTTGGATGATGCTTACGAAATCGGAGAAATTACAGAAGGAAACGAAAAAATAGATTTAAAATTCTAAAGACACCAGATTTAAGATATTAGAAGCTAGACTTTTGTCTACAATCTAGTATCTGAAATCTAACATCTAAATTAATGAAAAACATCGTTGTACTCATTTCCGGCTCTGGTACTAATCTTCAGCGAATTATTGATACTATTGCGATGGGAGAAATTCAGAACGCAAAGGTATCTTTAGTGGTTGCCGACAGAGAATGTTACGGATTGGAAAGAGCAAAAAATCATAATATAGACAACGTCCTGATTCCAAGAGGAAAAAATTTCAGTAACGAATTGGGTCAAATTATCCCTGAAAATACAGATTTAATCGTTTTAGCAGGGTTTTTATCAATTCTAAAACCTGAGTTTTGTGAAAAATGGAAAGGAAAGATTGTCAATATTCATCCTGCGTTGCTGCCAAAATTCGGTGGAAAAGGGATGTGGGGGCATCACGTTCATAATGCGGTTGTTGAAGCGAAAGAAAAAGAAAGCGGAGCAACAGTACATTTGGTAACTTCAGGAATTGATGAAGGCGAAATTATTCTTCAGAAATCCTTTCAAATCACCGAAAATGATACCCCCGAAACCGTTGCGGAAAAAGTTCATCTTATTGAATACGAAATTTTCCCGAAAGCAATCAATAAAGTTTTGGGAAACTAATATGGAGTATTAAAATTCCCCGCCCTTGGAGGGGTGGCAAAAATTCAGAGAAATTTTTGACGGGGTGGTTTATAAATATCTTCAAAAATAAACTAAGTAAAAATAAAATAAGACCGGAGGTGAAAGAACCGGTCTACAGTTTGAAATAGCTGTAAAAAGTAAAAATCGAAAGTAAAATGAGCAAAAAATCGCACATTAGCGATTGCAGCTTAAAAAATGAAAAAATCTATGAGCAAAAGAGTTTTAATCAGTGTTTCAGACAAGAGCGGACTAATAGAATTCGCACAGTTTTTAGAATCTAAAAATTATGAATTGATTTCTACAGGAGGAACATTCAAGCATTTGAAAGACGCTGGTTTAAATCCTATTCAAATTGATGAAGTAACAGACTTTCCCGAAATGCTGGACGGTAGAGTAAAAACTCTACACCCGAAAGTTCATGGCGGTTTGCTGGCTGTACGTTCCAACGAAGAACACATGAAGACGGTTCAGGAGCATAACATTGGTCTTATAGACATGGTGATTGTAAATCTCTATCCTTTTTTTGAAAATGTAAACAAAGATATTTCTCTTCACGAAAAAGTAGAGTTTATTGATATTGGCGGTCCGTCAATGCTTCGTTCCGCAGCCAAAAACTTCGATTCTGTAACCGTAATCACCGATGTTGAAGATTATAATGTGGTAAAGGCTGAAATGGAACAGAGTAATGATACAAAAATTGAAACACGTAAAAAACTGGCGGGAAAAGTTTTCAACCTTACTTCTGCTTACGATGCAGCAATTTCCAGAATGCTTTTAGATGAAGAATATCCGGCTTATCTTAACGCTTCTTACAAAAAAGTTGCAGATTTAAGATACGGAGAAAACCCACATCAGACTGCGGCTTACTACGTTTCTACTTTCGAAAACGGTGCAATGAAAGATTTTGAGCAGTTGGGAGGTAAAGAACTGTCATTCAATAATCTTCGTGACATGGATCTTTGCTGGAAAGTAGTAAATGAATTCAAAGAAGAAATGGCTTGCTGTGCTGTAAAGCATTCTACACCTTGTGGAGTTGCGATCGGAACTTCAGCATTGGAGACTTATCAGAAAACTTTCGAGTGCGATCCTGTTTCTATTTTTGGCGGAATTGTTGCAATGAACTACAAAATCGATGCGGCAACGGCTGAAGAATTAAACAAAACGTTCCTAGAAATTGTAATGGCTCCCGAATTTGATGAGGAAGCTTTAGAAATTTTAAGAAAGAAAAAGAATTTAAGAATAATAAAAATTGTCAATCCAGTTTCAGATAAGCAGACTTGGGTAAAAGTAGATGGAGGTATTTTGGTTCAGGACAATGACAGTATTTTTTCAGACGATATTAAAGTCGTTACAGAAATCCAACCTACAGAAGAGCAGAAAAAAGCATTATTATTCTCTCAGAGAGTGGTAAAATACGTAAAATCCAACGCTATTGTTGTATCAAACGGAATTCAGGCTTTTGGTATTGGTGGCGGACAGGTAAACAGAATCTGGGCAACACAACAGGCGATTGAAAGAGCAAAAGAAAAATTCTCTGGTGATTTGGTTTTAGCTTCAGATGCATTTTTCCCTTTCAGAGATGTGGTAGATTTTTGTGCTCAGGAAGGCATTACCGCAATTATTCAGCCGGGTGGAAGCGTGAAAGATCAGGATAGTATCGATGCTGCTAATGAGCATAAAATCCCGATGATGTTTACAGGAGTAAGACATTTTTTTCATTAAAATGAAGTTAAAATAAATATTTAAAATTGTATTTATTGCATTCAAATTATATATTTGTAAAATAGACTAGTTAATAATATAAAGTATGAGAATATTAATCATAGGTGAAGGCGGGAGAGAATCTGCTTTAGCTGCAAAACTTCAGAAAGATTCAAGAGTTACGCAGATGTTTTTTGCAAACGGAAATGCAAGTACCGATGCAATTGGTAAAAATGTTTATTTATCTGAAATTAAGGAATTAAGAGACTTTGCCATCAAAGAAAAAATAGATTTAACGATAGTTGGTCCCGAAGCTCCGCTTGTAGCAGGTTTAAAAGATGAATTCAAGAAGCATGGTCTTAAAGTTTTTGGGCCAACCCAAAAAGTTGCCAGTCTTGAAGGAAGTAAAGCTTTTTCTAAAAAGTTTATGCAGACCTATGATATTAAAACTGCAAAAGCGGTAGTTTTCGATTCTTATCCTGAAGCAAAAGAATATATCCAAAAACAATCCTATCCTTTAGTAATCAAAGCAAGCGGTCTTGCAGGCGGAAAAGGTGTGGTGATCTGTGAAACTTTGGAAGAAGCAGAAGCAACGATCCACGATTTTATGATTCGCAGAATTTATGGTGATGCAGGAATTCGTTTGGTTATCGAAGAACATTTGGTGGGCTTCGAAGCGTCTATTATAGCATTTTCTAACGGAGACAAATTATTTCCATGTGTTGCGGCAAAAGATTATAAGAAAGTAGGGAATGGCGATACTGGTCCCAACACTGGTGGAATGGGTGCGGTTGCTCCAAGCCCGGAATTTACACAGGAACATTATGCAGATTTCGAAAAAAATATTTTGGAACCAACCGTTAAAGGTCTTAAAGCTGAAGGTTTCAGTTTTAAAGGAATTATCTTCTTCGGACTTATGATTACCAAAAGCGGAACCTATCTTCTAGAATATAACATGAGATTTGGAGATCCGGAAACTCAGGTGTTAATGGCATTAATGGAAAATAATCTGCTTGATGTTATTACAGACTGTATGGAAGGAAAAGAGATAGAGCTTAAATTTAAAGATGAAAAAGCCGTTTGTCTCGTAATGTGTTCTGGAGGTTACCCTAGAAATATAGAACTTGGTTTTGAAATTGTAGGAGAAGAAAAAATGAAACACAGCCAGCTTCTTTACGCAGGAGCCATAAAAAAAGGAGACAAAATTGTTTCTAACGGAGGTAGAGTTCTCAATATTGTAGCAACAGGTTCTACGTATGACGATGCTCGTAAGAAAGTATATGAAGATGCAAGTCATGTACACTTCGATTATGGATTCTACAGAGAAGACATCGGTAAATTTTAATATAATGCCCTGATTTTTCGGGGCTTTTTTATTGGGAGCTGTTTCCCGCTTTCCGCTGTATCTTTTTTGTAATTGCGAAGGAATTGCAGTAATAAATTGAAAAATTCTATATTCGCAATCACAAAAAAGGATGCCGCTGCAATCGGGGCTAGGGTTTCCGGCTTTTTAATGAAATTGAGTAAATCAACAGTTTGCTTTTACCATTTTTATCAGTTATCAATTATAATCAACATTCATCAATTATAAAATGCACAACGGTATTATTATATTAGATTTCGGATCGCAATACAACCAGCTTATCGGGCGAAGAATCCGTGAAATGGGCGTATATTCAGAAATTTTGCCTTTCAACACACCTTTAGAAACCATTTTAGAAAAACAGCCAAAAGGGATCATCCTTTCCGGCGGACCAAGTTCTGTAAATGCAGAAAACGCTCATTTGGTAGATAAAAAACTCTATGAGCAAGGAATTCCGGTTTTGGGAATCTGCTACGGAATGCAGCTTACCGCTCATCTTTTGGGCGGAAAAGTTCACAAAGGCGTAAAAGGAGAATACGGAAAAGCCCATCTGGAAATTGTAAAAGAATCTTCTTTACTGAAAGGTGTTGCCAACAATTCTGTGGTTTGGATGAGCCATTTTGATGAAGTGGGAGAGTTGCCCGCAGGTTTTGTTCTGAATGCAAAGTCCGGCGTAATTGCTTCCATCTCCAACGAAGAAAAGAAAATCTACTGCGTACAGTTTCATCCCGAAGTTTCACATACGGAAGAAGGTGGCAAAATGCTGGAAAACTTCGTTTTCGGAATCTGCAATTCAGAAAAAAACTGGAAGCTTACCAATTATATAGACAAAACAGTTGAAGAAATTCGTGAGAAAGTAGGAAGTCAGAAAGTGATTTTAGGGCTTTCTGGCGGAGTAGATTCATCCGTTGCAGCGGTTTTAATTCATAAAGCGATTGGCGATCAGCTCACCTGTATCTTTGTAGATACCGGATTGCTGAGAAAAGATGAAGATGTAAAAGTAATGCAGAATTACGGTGAGCATTTTAATATGAACATCAAACTGGTGGATGCTAAAGAAAGATTTTTATCAAAATTAGCAGGAATTGATGATCCCGAAGCCAAAAGAAAAATCATCGGAAATGAATTTATTTATGTTTTTGATGAAGAATCTCACAAAATTGAAGGAGCAAAATTTCTTGCTCAGGGAACCATTTATCCGGATGTAATCGAAAGCCAGTCTGTAAATGGTCCTTCTGCAGTAATTAAATCTCATCACAATGTAGGAGGTCTTCCCGAAGATATGGAATTTGAGCTGCTTGAGCCCTTAAGAGAACTCTTTAAAGACGAAGTAAGAAAAGTGGGAGAAGAATTGGGAATTCCGCATCATTTGGTTCACAGACACCCTTTTCCTGGTCCAGGTTTGGGAATCAGAATTTTAGGAGCTGTAGATGCAGAAAAAGTAAAAATTCTGCAGGAAGCCGATGATATTTTCATCGAAGAATTGTATAAGAACGATTTGTATGATAAAGTTTCTCAGGCTTTCGTAGTACTTCTTCCGGTAAAATCTGTAGGAGTAATGGGAGATGAAAGAACTTACGAATACACAGCCGTAGTTCGTTCTGCCAATACTATAGATTTTATGACGGCTACCTGGAGCAGACTTCCGTATGAGTTTTTAGATACGGTTTCCAGCAGAATCATCAACGAAGTAAGAGGAATTAACAGGGTTGCCTATGATATTTCTAGCAAACCACCTGCAACCATAGAATGGGAATAATTTTCATTTTGAATTGATATAAAATCCTGCTTTTTGCGGGATTTTTTGTATATATCTTTAATCGGAGAAGTAATGATTAACCAATTTATGAATTAAATTTATCTTTAATTAAAAAGGCCTAGATTATAAAATCTAAGCCTTAATTTATTCTGATATTGAGTTCTTTTACTCCACAGTTTTTACATTTCCCGTACGGTTCAGTACACCCCAATTCTGAATTTCACCTTTTATAGCTTTTTTCACAGATTTAAAAAGGATATAATACATCAATTGTCGATATACTAAACGTTGAGGAATCATCCAGATCAATTTTTTAAGATTTTCTCTTTCGAAAAGGAAAGCAATAGCTGCACAAATAATATCAATAAGTGAAAAAACTATGTAAGCTATAATGATACTTTTAGGATCTGAAACTACAATGCCCAAACCGGATAAAATTAAGCTTACCACCAAAAGCAAATCTGCCAGAGGAGCCAAAAATGGCATTAAAATCTGATAAAGAAGAATGTTTGGTAAAGCAACCCTTCCAAAATTCTTATATTTTTTTCTGAAAATAGCATCACGATGCTTCCAAAAACTTTGCAGCACTCCGAAACTCCATCTGAATCTCTGTTTCAGGAATTGTGATATGGTTTCCGGAGCTTCTGTATACGAGATGGCATCGTTACAGTTTTCAATAATATATCCTTTCTTATGAAGTCTCATGGTAAGATCGCAGTCTTCTGCCAAAGTATCGGTAGTGAAACCACCTGCTTCCAAAATTGCTGCTCTCCTGAAAGCACCAATAGCACCCGGAACTACGGTAATACAATTCAGTAAAGAGAATGCACGGCGATCAAAATTCTGAGAAACAATGTATTCTATACTTTGCCATTTGGTAATCATATTCACCTCATTACCTACTTTTACATTTCCTGCAACGGCACCTACTTCCTGAGGTTTTCCCTGTAAATAAAATGCTTTAATGAGCTGGGAAACAGCATCGTTTTTTAGAATGGTATCGGCATCAATACATACTACAAATTCTGATTGTGTATTGGCAATACCAAAATTGAGAGCAGAAGATTTTCCGCCGTTTTGCTTGGTAAGCACTTTCACCTTCGGGTTATTTTCAAAGGTATTTTTTACGTTTTCATAAGTTTTATCTTTACTGCCGTCGTCTACAAAAACAACATCCAGATAAGGATAATCCTGCTGAAGAAGAGAATTTACAGTTCTCACTGCGTTTACTTCTTCATTGTAGGCGGGAACTATCACACTCACCGTTAAACCATCAGGAATACTTTTGAAAAGAGCTTTAAGCTTTTTCTCTCTTTTAGACTCAAAATAAGCAAGAATTGCCATCATCACCATTCTCAGGATAGAAAGTACAATTCCTACAAGAAAGAGAGCATACACAATATTTCCCATCCAGTAGCTTGCAGAGGCAAAGTAGAAATTTAAGTAAGTTTTCCAGCTTCGCTTGATGGGAGGCATCAATTGACTTTCCGGTACTTTCATTAAATCTGCTACAGTAGTAAATTTACACCCTTTTGATTTGAAATATTTAATAATTTCAGGCAATGCATCTACTGTTGGTTGGCGGGTTTCACCTCCGGAATCGTGTAAAAGGATAATACTCGCATTGTTTTCGTTGGCAAATCTAATGGTACGGTTAATGATGGAATCCTTATTCATTCTAGGATCCCAATCGTTAGGGTCTATACTTTCTCCAATTGCGATATAGTTATCTTTTTTACTTCGAGCCAACGGTTCTAATTCTTCATAGGTTTGAGGTTCAGAATCGGCATTATAAGGTGTACGGAATAAAACGGTTGATTTTCCGGTAATGGCTTCAATTAGTGTTCTGGTCGTTTTCAGCTCCAAATCTGCTCTTTCGGGGGACATTTTAGCCAAATTTCCGTGGGTGAAAGTATGATTGCCAATTTCAAAACCATCTCTTGCAATTCTCTGCACCAATGGAATATTGGCTTCTGCATTTTCACCGATCAAAAAGAAAGTAGCGGGTACTTTTTCACGTTCCAGAATATCCAGAATTTTCGGAGTAAATTCAGAATTCGGACCATCATCAAAAGTGAGGATTATTTTATGACCGGGACCAATTTTGGTATCGTCTTCAGCAAATTTTTCATACAAAAATCCAGACGGAAGCTGAAGATAATTTTCTTCTGTGATTAAATTTTCAGGTTTAGAAATATCTAGTTTTGTGCGTCCATGATTAGGAGAAGAGATGATGTTGATAATTTCTCCCGTTCCAATAGCCGTTGGTTTTGCATTGAAATTGGGTGGCATGTTTTCTAAAAGACTATAGTTGTAAGGTCTTTTGGAAAGTGCATTGGAACTCAAATCCCGGTTATAATACGTCCAGATTCTAGGATCTTCACTTCCCAAACGCCAGATAGCAGTTCCCGCATTTCGATAGTCATCAGAAAATCTCAGAATATTGAAGGTTGTTGCGGCATCGGTAAACCAAATTTGGTTGTCGCTTTCATATTCGTTATTACTTCCGGTAAAATGATAACTGAAATGCAGATTGTAAGAATTATCATCAAACTGAATTTTTGAATTTGAAATTTTTGCACGGTCAATTGCCTGGCTGTAAGTGATATCTTCAATATGAGTTCCTGTTTCGTCTTTAATCCATTGTCTTCCGTAAGCACCAATTCCTAAAATAATTTTCTCTGAAGGAACATTTTTAGCAACATAATCCATCTGTTTTTCGATCCATTTCTGATCAGAAATTGGTCCGGCTTGTGATGGATCGTTAAACTGGTCATACGCCATCAGGATAAAATAATCCACATGATTTTTCAGGAAAGATAAATCGTAGTCAGAATTATCTGCCATTACATCTATAGATACTACAAGATTGTTTTTCTTGAATTGAGCATAAAGATTTTGCATAAATGCATTCAAGTATTCATCAGAATTTTCTTTAATTTCCTCAAAGTCAATATTTATCCCCTGAAGATTATTGGCTTTAAGGGTTTTGATGATTTGATTAATCAATTGGTTCTGAATGTTTTGGTTGTGTAAAACCGTATGCAGCAAATCTCCACTGAACTGGCCTTCTTTTCCCTGAACAGAGATAAAGTTATTTAAAATAGGCTGTACACTGAGTTTATGATGACGCATTACATCCAGTGCTTCCTTATCTATTCGGGAATCTAATTGATAGGTTTTAGGATTGATGAAAAACCATTCCGGATAAATAGTATTAAGTTTATCTCCGTTAATTCTAAGATCGGTTAAAGAAAGAGGGGACCAAGGAGTGTAAAACGCACCACGAATGAGTTGGGCATTTACATTGTTGGAATTTCTGTTTTCTTCCTGAATTTTTTTATTCAGAAAGTCTTTAAAACCTTTGAATTTCTTGTTCAGCCGGGTTTCAAAAGTAAAAGGATTTTCGGGATCCATTTTAGATTTGTAAGAATTTCCTACAGAATTCATGTGTGGCATTGAAGGATTTTTTCCTTTCAAAACCGCAATGCTAACTACAATAACAATAAAAATGACCACAGCAATAATACTGTTAATAGCCCACCTTGTGCGTGTATATCTTTTTGAATCCTGAGTTTGAAAAACCTGATGATTATTATCAGACATCTTTTAAAATATTTAATTTTTTGCAAAATTATTCAAATTGTGTCAATAGTAATTTGTTTTAGGCATAAATTAATTTAAAGAAGCCGTAATTTTATTTTACACTAAATAAAATAGCTTCAGAGCAAATCTGAAGCTATTGTAATAATTTTAATGAAATGGATTTTAATAATTTCCTTTTTCAATAAAATGGGCAGCCACTTTTTCTGTTAATGCAACCACATTCGGATGGTTTGTATATTTTGTAAACCTTCTCAAACCTGAAAGCATCATTCTCTGTTCATCACCTTCTGCAAAAGAAACAATTCCTTCTTTGGCAGCTACGATGATTTTTTCAACGGCTTTATATAGATTCAATTGTGCTATTGCAGCTTCTACAGAATCAGCAGCAAAATGCTTTTCTACTCTTAAAACTGTAGATTCTGCCATGTAAATCTGGTTTAAAATTTCAGAAGCATTCAGTAATAAATGCTGTTGTTTCTCGATATCCATCATATATTTCTGAAGAGCAGCTCCCGAAACCATTAAAAATACTTTCTTAAGGTTCGCAATAATAGCTTTTTCTTCGCTCATGAATGCTGAATAATCAGGAACTTCAAACGATGGAATTCCCATTAATTCTTTGCCGATTGCCATTGCAGGAGACAGTAAGTCTAGTTCTCCTTTCATCGCTCTCTTAATTAACATTCCAACTGCTAAAAGTCTGTTGATTTCGTTGGTTCCTTCGTAGATTCTTGCAATTCTGGAATCTCTCCAAGGTGCTTCCATTGGAGCATCTTCAGAGAAGCCCATTCCTCCGTAAACCTGAATACCTTCGTCTGCTGTGTGCTGTGTAAGATCAGAAACATATACTTTTAAGATAGAGCATTCTACAGCATATTCTTCTACACCTTTCAGTTCAGCTTCCTGATGATTCATTCCGCCGGATACCAGTTCTGCAATTTTATCTTCAACATCTTTTGCTGCTCTGTATGATCCAGATTCAGAAACAAAAACACCTGTTGCCATTTCGGCTAATTTTTTTCTGATGGCTCCAAAAGTATTGATAGAAACCCCAAACTGTTTTCTTTCTGAAGAATATTGAAGGGAATGGTTAAGAATTCTTCTCTGCCCATCCAGATTTGCGGCAGCTAATTTAATTCTGCCCACATTAAGAGCGTTCAATGCGATTTTAAATCCGTTATTTCTTTCGCCTAAAAGATTTTCCACTGGTATTTTCATATCATTAAAGAAAACCTGACGGGTAGAAGAGGAGCGAATCCCCAATTTGTGTTCTTCTTCCCCAAATGTTAAAGAATTGGGATCTTCCAGTTCGCTTCTGTTGATTACAAAACCTGTGATGTTTTTATCATCGTCAATTTTTGCAAAAAGGGTAAATGTATCTGCAAATCCGGCATTTGAAATCCACATTTTCTGCCCGTTGATGATGTAGTGTTTACCATCTTCAGAAAGTTTTGCTCTGGTTTTTCCGGAGTTGGCGTCTGAACCTGCATCTGGCTCGGTTAAGCAATAAGCTCCAAATTTTGTTCCTGCCGCCAAATCCGGTAGGTATTTTTTCTTTT
Organism: Chryseobacterium sp. RR2-3-20; assembly: GCF_017808115.1. Taxonomy (NCBI): domain Bacteria; kingdom Pseudomonadati; phylum Bacteroidota; class Flavobacteriia; order Flavobacteriales; family Weeksellaceae; genus Chryseobacterium; species Chryseobacterium sp. RR2-3-20. The sequence goes on from NZ_JADQBD010000022.1 coordinate 12,025, forward strand.
GCTCTTCAGTTCCGTAAAGTAAAATGGGCAGGGTTCCAATTCCGGTGTGTGCACCATAAGCTGTTGCTAAAGAACCATTGGCTCCGGAAGCTGCGTCACAGGCAAGCATAGTAGTTACAAAGCCCATTCCTAAACCACCATATTCTTCGGGAACGGCAACTCCTAAAACTCCCATTTCGCCCAGCTTTCTCATGCACTCTTCCGTAAGCGCATAATCTTTGTGCTCAAAACGTTCGTGATGCGGAATTACTTCTCTATCAATAAATTCACGGATAGAATCACGAAGCATTTTTTGTTCTTCATTCAGTTCTTCAAGACTGAAAATTTCGTTTGCAGGAATTTCCTTAATCAGGAATTCACCACCTTTTACTGTTGCCATATATTGTTTTTTTTATTTTTTTGTAAAAAGTATAATGTAAAATGTACGCTGTACTTTTTAGGAGATTATTATTGAGTTTTTTAACACTTTATACATTGTACAACCGACATTATAAAATTATAACAGTTCAAAAATAGAAGCTGCTCCCTGTCCTGTTCCTACGCACATAGAAACCATTCCGTATTTGTTTCCGCGTTTTCTCATTTCGTCAAGAAGCTGAACGGTTAGTTTAGTTCCGGTACATCCAAGCGGGTGACCCAAAGCAATGGCTCCTCCGTTTACATTTAAAATATCAGGATTTAAACCTAGTTCTTTTTTAATCGCAACAGACTGTGATGCAAATGCTTCGTTAAGTTCTATTAACTCAATATCTTTTAATTCTAAACCAGCCTGTTTCAACGCTTTCGGAATGGCATAAATAGGTCCCATTCCCATAATTCTCGGTTCAAGTCCTGCTGCAGCATAAGCAACTAATCTAGCTTCAGGCTCAAGACCTAATTCTTTCACCATTTCTTCGCTCATGACCATTACGAAAGCTGCACCATCACTCATCTGAGAAGAATTTCCGGCGGTTACGCTTCCTCCGTTGGCAAATACAGGTTTTAGTTTTGATAATCCTTCTACAGAGGTATCTGCTCTTGGACCTTCATCTACTGAAAAATCAAACTTTTTAGTCTGAATCTTCTGGTTTTCATCCAGGAAATTATATTCAACAGGAATAGGAACAATCTGATTGGCAAATCTGCCTTCCTGGTTGGCTTTTAAAGCTTTCATATGAGATTCAAAAGCAAACTGATCCTGTTCTTCTCTTGAGATATTGTATTGTTTGGCAACTTCTTCCGCTGTGTAACCCATTCCCCAGTAATAATCTGGGTTGGTTTTTGCGATGTCTGTTTCAGGAACCGGTTTATAACCGCCCATTGGAATGTAAGACATAGATTCTGTTCCTCCTGCAATGATGCAATCTGCCATTCCTGCCTGAATTTTTGCAGAAGCAATTGCAATTGCCTCACTTCCGGATGCACAATACCTGTTTACGGTAACTCCGGGAACTTTGTCTGTGTTTAAGCCCATTAAAGAGATTAAACGGGCAACATTAAGACCTTGTTCTGCTTCCGGCATTGCATTTCCTACGATAAGGTCATCAATTCTGTTTTTGTCTAATTGGGGAAGCTCAGCCATTAATTTTTCGATTACGATAGCTGCCATTACATCGGGTCTTGTAAATCTTAAACTTCCTTTTGGTGCTTTTCCAACGGCAGTTCTGAACCCTTTAACTATATATGCTGTTTTCATTTGTTTGTATTGAAGTATTTATGTAAAATGTATTTATGATTTAGAATGCTTAAGTATTAAGTTTCTGCTTAAGTTTTGCTAACATATTTTGAATATGTTTTATTTCAGAATAAATAATATTAAAATCATCATTTTTAAAGAATCCCAAATCATTAGCAATTAAAATCTGAGTTTCAAATTCAAATGAAGAACCTAATCCAATATTCAAAAAGTGCGAAAATTGAGCATTGGTATCACGACCTGCACCTTCAGAAATGTTTGACGGTATTGAATATAAACTTCTTCTTGATTGCGAAGTCAATCCAAATAATTCATCTTTTGGAAAACTGCTTGATGCCAAATAAAACATTTTACAAAGTTTCATTGATTTTGTCCAAACGTCTAAATCTCTAAAGTTGTGCATCGTTAATACATTAATACTTTTTACATTATACAAAAAAAATTAATTTCTCAACGGTTTTCCTTTCTGTAACATGTACTGAATTCTTTCCAGAGTTTTTCTCTCGCCGCAGAGCGATAAGAAAGTTTCTCTTTCAAGATTCAGAAGATACTGTTCGGTAACTATTGTTTCTTCAGAAAGATTTCCGCCCACCATTACGTTGGCCAGTTTATCTGCAATTTTCTTGTCGTGTTCAGAGATATAGTTCCCGGTAAGCATTTGATCTGTCCCTACGTAGAACATTCCAAGAGCATCTTTACCTAAAACTTTTACTTTCTGCTCTATAGGTTGTGTATAGCCATTTTCTGCCAAGCTTTTAGCCAGCATTTTTGCTTTTTTAATCTGGCTTCTCTTATCAACTGTTACAATGTCTTTTCCGTGTTCCAAGATTCCCATGTCGTAGGCTTCATAAGCAGAAGTTGCAACTTTTCCCATTGCGATGTTCATAAAAACATCTCTAAGTCTGTTATTTTTAACATCATCTTTATGGAATTCTCTTGACGTTCTCAGAGTAAGCTCTTTTGTTCCGCCACCACCAGGAATTACGCCCACACCGGTTTCTACCAAGCCGATATACGTTTCTGCTGCTGCAACCACCCGGTCTGCATGCATGGTCATCTCGCAACCACCGCCAAGCGTTAATCCGTGAGGTGCAACTACCACAGGAATAGAAGAATAGCGTACTCTCATCATAGATTTCTGGAAATAGGCAATTGCCATGTTCAGATCATCCCAGTCTTGCTCGATTGCCATCATCAAAATCATGGCTAAATTTGCACCAACAGAGAAGTTTGTGCCTTGATTTCCTACTACTAAACCGTCGTATTCTTTCTCAGCTAAATCGATGGCTCTGTTTAATCCATCTAACACTTCACCACCAAGAGAATTCATTTTCGAACGAATTTCGAAATCGATGATGCCATCACCCAAATCTAAAATTGCAGATCCGGAATTGCTCCAAATGGTTTTGTTTTTTCTAATATTATCAAGGATGATAAATGCATCTTGACCAGGAATTTGATCGTAAGAACCGCCTTTTTCATTGAAGAAAATAGTTTGACCTTCATCATTCACTTTATAGAAAGTTTCGCCTTTTTCAGCCAAAGCTTTAACCCAATCGGAAACGGTGTAACCCGCATCTTGAGCCAGTTCAATTCCTTTTTGAATGCCAACTGCATCCCAAATTTCGAAAGGTCCATTTTCCCAACCAAAACCGGCGCGCATTGCATCATCTACTTTATAAACTTCATCTGCAATTTCTGGAACTTTGTTGGAAACATACGCGAACAAAGCACCAAGAGATTTTCTGTAAAGTTCTGCAGCTTTATCTTTTCCACCAATTAATACTTTGAAACGATCAATCGGTTTATCAATGTTTTTAGTTAATTCTAAAGTAGGGAAAGACGATTTGCCTTGAAGCTCGTATTCCATCGTATCTAAATTAAGACCGTGGATTTCCGATTTTCCATCTGCACCTTTCACTTTTTTGTAGAAACCTTGTTCAGTTTTTGAACCGAGCCACTTATTTTCCATCATTTTTTGGATGTATGTTGGCAATGCAAAAACATCGTTGAAATTATTTGCTTCGGCACCGCTTTCGCGAACACCATTGGCAACGTGCACCAAAGTATCTAAACCAACCACATCAGCAGTTCTAAATGTCGCCGATTTTGGACGACCTATAACTGGACCTGTCAATTTATCTACATCAGAAACATTCAATCCTAATTTTTGAACGTTGTGAAGCAAATCCATCATCGAGAAAACTCCAATTCTGTTGGCGATGAATGCAGGCGTATCTTTTGCCAATACAGTGGTTTTTCCTAAGAATTTCGCACCATATTCCATGTAGAATTTCACAATCTCCGGATCGGTGTCTGGCGTTGGAATAATCTCCAACAATGGCAAATAACGAACTGGATTAAAGAAGTGCGTTCCTGCGAAATATTTTTTAAAATCTTCGCTACGGCCGTCTGTAAGGAAATGGATCGGAATTCCGGACGTGTTGGAAGAAACCAAAGTTCCAGGTTTTCTGAACTGTTCAATTTTTTCGTAAACCGATTTTTTGATGTCTAATCTTTCGACTACCACCTCGATAATCCAATCGGTGTCTTTGATTTTTTTAAGATCATCATCAAAATTTCCTACTGTAATTCTCTCGGCAAATTTCGGAGAATAGAGTAGTGCAGGACTGGCTTTTTTAAGTTTTTCAAAGTTTTCGGTTGCGATTCTGTTGCGCACCACTTTGCTTTCCAGCGTCAAACCTTTTTTTTGCTCGGCTTCAGTAAGTTCAAACGGAACGATGTCGAGTAGTGAAACTTGCACGCCAATATTGGCAAAATGTGCAGCAATACCACTTCCCATAATTCCGGAACCGAGAACCGTAACGTGTTTGATTCGTCTTTTCATTTTTTTCTGATTTATTTTTTATTGTTTAGATCATTAGAAATCTTCATAATTTCCGTCATCACTTCTTTGAATATCTCTAGTTTTTCATGAGAAATTTTCTCCATCACTTTTTTGTTGAAGTTAACCACTACTTCTTTAGATAAATTTCTGGAATTAAGTCCTTTTTCTGTAAGTTTTATAATTACTTCACGTTTATCGGAAGTGGTTTTTTCTTTATAAATGTATCCGTTATCTTCAAGAAGCTTAATAATTCTTGTAAGAGAAGTAGGTTCTATTGCCATTTTTGGGCCTAGATTGGTACTTCTTGTACCTTCTTTAGGATCTATTTTTAGAAGTGTAAGTGCCTGTACAGCAGTAGAATAATATTCCTGTGCAAGATCTGAATACATTTTCTGAACCGAGATCCAAGTTTGTTTCAGAATTAAATCAATGTTTTCTATTTTTTCTTTATTATTTTGATCCATACTTTTTTGTGTAATGGGTTTATCCAAAAGTAGCAAATATTATGCATGCATAGTATTTATTTTAGTTAAATTTTGTTAACTAAATGAAAAACAGAGTGTTAAATTGTATGAAAAGCATAATACTATGCATGCATAGTATATAAAATTAGTAATAAATAGATTATATTAATGAATATTTTTAACGAAATTTAATATTTCTTCGTAAGATTGATATTCGTATTGTGTGGAATTAATAGAAATGAGCCAGGAATTATTTTTCCATTCAAAAGTAAAATAAGAGAAATCCTTTTCAAAATTTTTCTGTAAGAGAGAAAACAGCATTTCTTTGTAAACCGCGGGTGCAATGATGTGTGGAGCAACAAATTTTTCGCTGATTTTGAATAGCGAAGGATGAGTTAATTCTTCATGATTCATCAGAATATCCTCCACGATTCCGGAATACAGACATTTATTTTTCACATATAGTATTTTGTCTGCAAACTCTTTTGCCAAACGCCAGTCGTGAGAAGAAAATAAAATCAGTTTATTTTGTTTTTTAGCTAATTTTCTGAGGGTTTGTAGGATGATAATTTTATTTTTTTCGTCTAAATGGGTGGTTGGCTCATCCAGAATAATGACAGGGGAGTTTTGAGTAATCGCTCTGCCAATAAATGCTTTTTGAAGATTTCCGTCTGAGAGATTTTTGAGTAAAGTATTTTTATAGGGTAATAAATCTAATTCTTCGATGATATGATGAACTTCTTCTCGATCTTCTTTTTTCAATTCAAAATAAAAAGGGTAGTAAATGTATTTTCCTAAAGAAATTAAGTCTTCTACAGTGTAATTTTGTGGTACTACAGATTTTGAGAAAACAACCGCTACATTTTCTGCAATTTCTTTTACAGAAAGGTTTTTAATGTTTTTACTTCCTATAAAAATTTCACCCTTCAGAAGAGGGATTTGGTGGAGAATAGATTTTATTAAAGTCGTTTTTCCAACCCCATTATTTCCAATCAGTAAACATACTTCACCTAAATTCAAGCACACATTTACATCTGAAATGAGCTCATGATGATAGCCGATGTTTGCATTATTAATCTGAAGGTACATTGATGGTGAAGTTTACTTATATTTAAAAATACTAAAATTATAAAGATAAAATAATTCCGTTTTGTTTTAGCTGCTGAACAGGTTTAGAAAACCAGAATAATTCGAAATCCTCAAAATATTCTTCATACTGAATTTTTAACTGTCCTAAGATTGTCAGTTTTGTGTTTTCAAAAGAATTTTTTTCTAAAATTTGAATCAGCCATTCTGCTTTTTCCTGTTCTAAATCTATGCTAACAATATTTGTTTTTAAATGAAATGTTATTTTGGAATAAAACCAGGATTTTTGTTTTTTCGTTTTAACATAATTATCAACTGCCACATTTTTAACGGAAAATATCACTTTAGAATTGGGTTTAAAAGTAAATAAATCTTCTTCTAAAAGGCAGTCATGTATATAATCCGGATGAATTGTTGTTTTGGGTATTTTAAAGTCAAACCATTGCTGCAAAGGAATTTCGAAATTAATTCCGTGCATGTAATTAAAAAGCGATTTTTTTAAACCAAAACTGAATTTATGATGATCTATTCCTGTTTTATCTTTAAAATCTATGTCGTTGTTAGCAAATTTAATTTCCTGTTTAATGGGCATAACGCCAAATTTTTCAGGATTTTGTCCGACGGGAGAATGAGCCGTCATTGCAAACTGATGCCAAAAACCACTTTGAAGAATGCCCATTTCAAAAAGCTGTCGAACCATTTCCAAAGAATCTACGGTTTCCTGAACGGTTTGCGTTGGGTATCCGTACATTAAATAAGCATGTACCATAATTCCCGCTTCGGTAAAATTTCTTGTTACTTTCGCAACCTGATCTACTGATACTCCCTTGTCTATGAGTCTTAGCAATCGGTCACTTGCTACTTCCAGCCCTCCGGAAACGGCAACACAACCTGAAATTTTTAATAAAAAACATAAATCCTGAGTAAAACTTTTCTCAAAACGAATATTAGTCCACCAGGTTACCACAAGATTTCTGCGTAAAATTTCTAATGCAACTTCCCTCATTAACGCTGGCGGTGCAGCTTCATCCACAAAATGAAAACCTGTTTCTCCAGTTTGTGCAATAAGTTCTTCCATTCTGTCGACCAAAATTTTGGCTGAAACAGGCTCGTAAATTTTAATATAATCTAAAGAAATGTCGCAAAAAGTACATTTTCCCCAATAACAGCCATGTGCCATTGTAAGTTTATTCCATCTTCCGTCGCTCCATAAGCTGTGCATGGGATTGGCAATTTCGATTACCGAAATATAATCATCTAAATGCAGGTCTGTATAATCTGGAGTTCCTGTCTGAGATTGTTTGTAGTCGTGTCTGTTGGTATTATTTTTATAAACAATTTCTTCGTTTTCGATGAGAAATGTTCTTTTAAAATGAATTTCAGAATTTTTTTCTGAATTACAAATGCTTTCGTAAACAAGTTCCAAAGGCAATTCGCCATCGTCTAAAGTTATGAAATCGAAAAACTCAAAAACTCTTTTATCTTTCAAATCTCTAAGCTCTGTATTGGGAAAACCTCCTCCCATTGCGGTTTTTATATGAGGATAATTTTCTTTAATAAATTTTGCCGACCTGAAAGCTGCATATAAATTTCCGGGAAAAGGAATAGAAAAGCAGACCAGTTTTGGCTGTACAAGTTCTATTTTTTCCTGAAGAATTTTTAAGGTATAATAATCTGTAAATGTTGGTGTATCCAATAACTTAGAATACAGTTCATCGAAAGAGTTTGCCGATTTTCCTAATCTTTCTGCGTATCTGCTGAAGCCAAAATCCGAATCTACATTTTCAATAATATAATCTGAAATATCTTCTAAATAAAGAGTTGCCAAATGCTTAGCCTTATCCTGAAGTCCCATGTTTCCAAAAGCAAATTCCATATCATCCAGCTGGTTGAAACGAGAAGCTTCAGGAAGAAAATTCATGGAGCAAATCTGTCTTGCTAAAGTAGGATTTTTCCCTTGTAAAAATAAAATGACCTGATCGATCGTTTTAATGTATTCTTGCCTTAAAGTATAGATTCTCTGAGAATTTTCCGACGTTAAATTTTCAAATTTATTTTTCTCAAAAATTCTTTGAAATCCTTCTTTGGAAAATAACTTTAAAATAACCTCAATACCCAAATCTATTTGATAGCTTGAAATTTGTTTAGTATTCAGAAAACCTTTAATATAAGCCGTTGCGGGATAGGGTGTATTAAGTTGTGTAAAGGGAGGTGTAATGAGAAGAATTTCTTTCAAAAGAATTTTTTTGCAAATTTAATACATAAATTCTAACCAGACCTCTTTTTAGATGTCTACTAATGATTGTGATTTGTGGAGTGTTATATTTTGTTTTTTATAAATGATTTAAAAGCCTTATTCTAAACCCGCAATTCAGTTTACCGGAAAAAATTTATAAATTCACAGCATGAAAGATATTATTAGACCTCTAAGTGTAATTATGTTGTTGTGTACTGCTGTTTTAAGTGCTCAAAATATTGAAAATGCAGAAGCAATAAGCTCTTTTACAAATCGACTGGAAGAAAAAAAAGTTTCACAGGTTCTTTTTATTGGAGATTCTCATATTCAGGCAGACTGGCTTCCCGGATATCTTAGAAAAAAGTTTCAGGCTAAATACGGTAATGCAGGTCGCGGATTGGTTTTTCCATACAATTTAGGGAACACCAATGGGGCAGATGATTTTTCTTCTTCCAGCAACAAAGCGTGGGAAACTTTTAGACTTGTACACGATCAGAAGATTTTTCCCAAAATAGGAGCCAGCGGTTTCGTTATCGGGAATAAAGAAAATTCATTCATCGAAATTCAGTTTAAAAATCCTGAAGATAGTTTCGATAAAGTGGTTATTTTTCATGATGAAGATATGGATCGGAAGAAATTTACAATGTACACCGAAACAGAATCTCTGAGCCGTTTTATCGAAAAGAAATCTGAAATACTCAATCATACTGCGGCTAAAAACGAAACTTTTCATGAGATTGTATCTAAATATAATACCACTACCACAAGATTGAGAAAGCTTAATGGTGACCGTATTCTTCGTCCTTCGGAAGGGAATGTTTTTAAAGTGGAAAGAAATTACCCGGTTTACAATTCAGATTTTGAGCAAAAAATTACTGAGATTGGGAAATATACTTTTACAGGTTTCAAAACTACTGTAAATATGCTTTCTCCTCAGCAAACATTTTTAATGCGTTCGGATATTCCTGAAGGAAGTACTTTTTATGGGTTTCAATTCTTAAAAAATACAGAAAAAGGTGTTGTTTTTAATACTGTTGGTGTAAATGGTGCTACTTATGGAGATTTTCTTAAGTACCCTTTACAAGTTCAACAGCTTTTGACGCTGGATTCTAACTTGGTTATTATTGCATTGGGCACCAATGAAGTTTTCAGTGATATTACCAAAGAAGAATTTCAGACAAATGTGTCTTCACTGGTTGAAAAAATAAGGTCTGCAAATCCGCAGCTTCCGATATTGCTCATCGCTCCGCCAGATAATATGCCAAAACAATCGCGTGTTCCAGAAATTGTGAGTTGGCTTAAAGAATCTGCCCAAAAATATAATCTCGCATTTTTCGATCTTTATCGTGCTACTGGAGGAAAAGGGTATTTCAAAAAAGCTTTAATGAGAAATGAAGCCAATAAAGATGGCGTGCATTACACTAAAACAGGCTACGAAAATCAGGGAGAAATAATTTGGAATGCTTTTTCGTCGATTAAAAATACTTCAAAATAATTTTGGAATATTAAATTGAAAAGTTAAAACATCTTTACTTTTGGAAATATGAAAATATTGCTGAAAGTGATTTTGGAATTCAAAAATTCTTAATCATTTTCAGCAATATTTTTCTTTTTAAAACTGAAGATAGATAGGCAATACCTGTTCGGCAGATTTGAAGTAACCGTAGGTCACCAAAAATCCAAAGAATATGATAATATATATCAGCAAAGGGATTTTTTTCCATTTTGAAATAAATCGTTCTGCCGCAGTATCCGGAATTAGATGAATAATCATCGCTAAAACGATCATTGCCATTACTTTTTTATAGTTTTCGAAAAACGGCTCGAAAGCATTTACATCAAAATTGAAAAGTATTTGTTTAATCATGGAAATTGCAGTATCAAAATCTTCTGCTCTGAAAAATATCCAGCCAAAGCATACGAAATGGAATGTAATAATTCCCATTACGATTTTGTAAATCCAACTGTTATTAAAGCCCGAAAAAGCTTTTCCGGTAATCAGCATCCATATTTTATGAAGTCCAAGACCAATTCCGTGGATGGCGCCCCAAATAATAAAATTCCAACTTGCTCCATGCCAAAATCCTCCAAGCAACATGGTGGTAAGAAGATTGAAATTGGCAGCAATACCTTTGGTATTTCGCGTAATTATTGCCGGAATAAGGAATATCGAAAGAACGATTACTGTACATAAACCCGCATACAGTGGAGTGAGTTTAAATAAGTTTACTGAAGTAAAATAAGTTCCTGCCAAAAATGCCGAAACAAATATAAAAGAAGCTATCGAAAATTTACGGTTTCCTCCCAATGGAATGTAAAGATAATCCTTCAACCATGATGAAAGAGAGATATGCCATCTTCTCCAGAATTCTGTAATATTGCGGCTTTGATATGGAGATCTGAAGTTTGCAGGTATTTTTACTCCTAACCACAATGCAATACCAATAGCAATATCACTGTATCCGCTGAAATCGCAGTATATAACCATTGCATAACCGTAAACTGCTATTAAATTTTCGAGTCCAACATGCAGAGAAGGGTTGTCGAATATATAATTAACCAGATTTAAGGTGATGTAATCTGAAATAATCAGTTTTTTAATCAGTCCCGAAATAATAAGATAGAACCCCATTGCAAAATCTTTTTCTGAAAGATAGTATGGCTGATTGATCTGTGGTACAAAATCGTGTGCACGCACAATAGGTCCCATCATCAGCTTTGGGAAAAATGACAGAAAGAGTAAATAATCTGTAAATTTTTTGGCAGGTTTAAAATCTCCTCTGTAAACATCAATAGTATAACTTAAATTTTCGAAAGTGAAAAAAGAAATTCCAATAGGTAAAAGGATATTGAGCGGATGAACTTTTGCCCCCGAAAATTCATTATATAAAGTGATGAAAAAATTGGTGTATTTATAATAGAATAACAATCCGAGGTTGAATATTATACTGATCGTTAAAAGGATTGTTTTTCTTAGTTTTTGCGGATTTCTGTCTATAAGATTCGATATAAAAAAGTTTACAATTGCGGATGCTATAACAAGACCAACAAACCAACCGCTGGCTTTATAAAAAAAGTACAGAGAGAAAAAAGTAAATACGTATCTTCTTGCTGTAAAGTGATTTCTTAAAAGATAAAACAGCAGGATAAATAAGGTGAAAAAATATACAAAAAACCCGTTGTTGAATAAAAGCGGGTTTTTACTATCATATACAAACTGATGCAAAAAAGCATCTAAGTCGAAAGATGATAATAAGGTTTCTAAAGAATTCACTTTTTATTTTTTTTAGTTGAAACAAAATTTTTATAGTCTTTCATCATTGCCTGATAGATTTTCTCTGCAAGAATGTCTGTACCTTTACCATTGGGATGTACATAATCTTTATTCGCCAAAGGCGGATCTTGTGATGCCCAGGAAACAATAGAATTTTCTCCACCCATAGACTGAAAAAGATTAAAAAAAGAAAGCTGGTTATCATAAGCCATTTTAGCTTGGGTTTCTACCAGATTTTTAACTCCTTTCGCCGATTGAAACTCACCGTTGTAACGAAAAGCTCTGTCTGCAGTACTCACCAAAAGTATATTGGCATCCGAGAAGGCTTTTTTAAATTTCACCAGATTAGGCGTCATGAGTTTTACATAGTAAGAATAGTCGGTATCATTAGGTCGGAAAAGAAGATTTACACCATATTGCATTACAATTAAATCGTAATGGTTTTTCTCCTGAACAGCTTTTAAAAAATCTTCATCAATTTTTTTAAATTCCACTCCGGTAATTCCCCGGAAAGAAAAATTATCTATAATAACTCCGTTGTCAGATTCTATACTGATTCCGTATTGCGGAACATTGGTGTTTTGAGTTTTTACAGTAAATGCTCTTAAAGTGTCTTTAGACATTGGCTGTATATTTACGCTATTACCGCCATTCAGCATCAAAAGTGTATTGTTGTAACTTAAATTGGTTTCGGCTCCTTTTCCGAATATTACAAATTTGTTGGTGGTTGTTCCGGGTTTTAAAGTCTTATCAACAAAGTTAGTGCTTCCGGAACCGCTGAAGCTAAAGCCGGAAATATACATGTTTCGGACATTTTTATCCATGAAATTTACAACATTCCATCCGGTAGATTTAATTTCTGAAGATTCTCTGTAAGGGGCAACTTTACTTTGAAAAGGCAAAAATCCTACACCGGCTCCTCCAAATTCTGCCTGAAATAATTTTCGGAGTTTGCGGGTGAGAAGATCTCCTTCAATCATACTGTCGCCAAAATAGGCAATTCTTATTTTGCCTTTTTTAGTTTTTTGAAGTTCATAAAGCTTTTCCGTAAAATGCTGTAAAGCAACCGCACGGTCTCCTGAGGAAAAATCTGTAATAAAACCTGGTTTCTTATACAGTTCAAAATCTCTGGTTACTTCTTTGCCTTTAGCAATGTTTTTATAAGTCTCATCTGGTTTCTGGGAATCTCTTACTTTTTCAGGATTAATAACTTCAGAAATGAGATTAATGTTTTGCAGAGGTTTATAGTTAATATCAAAAACGTACATGATTACGGAAAAAACAAGATATATAACAAAGCAGACGGTAAGCAATATCACTACCCGCCAATTTCTGTTTGAACTCATAAAATAGCTGGAAATTAAGTCAGCTAATTTAATAAATATATCCCTACATATACAAAAAAAATATAGCTCCGATTTCGGAACTATATTTTAATAATTTGTTTCAATTTTTTTAAAATTTTGAGAGGCTGTATTTGGAGATAATCATGTTGATTCTTCTCATCCATTCTTTAGGTTGGGTAGAGTAACCTGCCGATGCAATGGCATTTAACCATTTGGATAGATCTGCACTGCCTTTCAATGAAGTGTAGTAATTTTTTTTAACAATTAGCTTACAAAAAGTTTCGTAACATTCTTTAACTGAAGAAAAGCTTCTGTATTTGGACTGTGGATTGTTTTTTCCTACAATCCCGAAATGATTGTTAAATTTAGTAGAATTTTTGCTCGTTCCGGCTCCGGATTCAACGAATGCAATAGAAAGTATAACAGAAACAGGAATTCCGTATTTTTCGGATAATTCTGTAGCAATAGATTTATTACTTTCTAAATAAGGATGGGTTTGTGCTTTAGCAGTAAAAGATGTTAGCATTAGCACCAAACTCAAAACTACAATTCTTAAGTACTTTAAGGGTTGTTTCATAATTGTATATCTTGAAATAATGAGTGCAAATTTATCCTTCCATTTCTTAAAACCCTAATTTTTAACAGAATATAACGCAAAAACCACTGGATTAAATGATATTTAGTTAAAAATTGTTAAAAATTTGTATTTGTAAATTATTTTGATAAGTAAAACGCTCCGAAATTATCGGAGCGTTTATAGTATTTATATTTCTTTAAAGCTTAAACCTTGTTCTGCTAAAAGCTTTTGTTCCTGATCTTTATAATAACCATTGGTTAATTTATCATGAATAGCTTCAAAAGCGGCCAGTGTTTCGTTGATTTCTGCATCCGAATGAGAAGCAGTAGGAATCAATCTTAATAAAATCATTCCTTTAGGAATTACCGGGTAAACTACAACAGAAGTGAAAATACCGAAGTTTTCTCTTAAATCTTTTACCAAAAGGGTTGCCTCAACAGGCGATCCCTGCATCATAACCGGAGTAACGCAAGTATTAGTGTCTCCAATATTAAAGCCTCTTTCTAAAAGTCCTTTCTGTAATTTGTTGGTATTTTCCCAAAGTTTGGCTTTAATTTCAGGTCTTGTTCTTAGTAATTCTAATCTTTTCAATCCTCCGATAACCATTGGCATTGTTAAGGATTTAGCAAAAATTTGAGATCTGAGGTTGAATTTCAAATATCTGATGATTTCTTTATCTCCCGCAATGAAAGCTCCAAAACCCGCCATTGATTTGGCAAATGTAGAAAAATAAACATCAATTTGATCCTGACATCCTTGCTCTTCTCCTGCACCTGCACCTGTTTTACCTAAAGTACCAAATCCGTGTGCATCATCTACCAAAAGTCTGAACTGATATTTAGATTTTAAAGCACAAATTTCTTTTAATTTACCTTGTTGTCCTCTCATCCCGAAAACCCCTTCAGTAATTACCAAGATACCGCCTCCTGTTTCTTCTGCTACTTTTGTAGCTCTCTGAAGGTTTTTTTCTAGACTTTCGATATCATTGTGTCTGTAAGTAAATCTTTTCCCTGAATGAAGTCTCACTCCGTCTACAATACATGCATGAGAATCAACATCATAAACAATTACATCGTTTCTGCCAACCAAAGCATCAATAGTAGAAAGCATACCTTGGTAACCGAAATTTAATAAATATGCCGAGTCTTTCTGAACAAATTCTGCCAGTTCTTTTTCTAACTGTAAGTGTTGGTGTGTTTCTCCCGACATTGCTCTTGCCCCCATAGGGTAGAACATTCCGTATTCTGCAGCAGCTTTTGCATCTGCTTCTAACACTTCCGGATGGTTACACATTCCCAGATAGTCATTCGCACTCCAGAAAATAACTTCTCTTCCCTGAAACTGCATTCTTGGACCAATAGGACCTTCTAGTTTAGGAAAAATAAAATATCCTTCACCATAATCTGCAAACTGCCCTAATGGACCAGGGTTTTGCTTTATTCTCTCAAAAATATCTAACATTATGTTGTGGTTTTTTAAGTAAAAAAGCCTTTTGTAAATTACAAAAAAGGCTTCCTTTTTATTTGGTTAAATTTTTTATTTAATAATTTCGGTCTTAAAGACTTCTTCGTAATTGTGGAAACAGTTATTAATAAACCCTTGTTCTTCCATCCATTTATCACTATAAACTTTGGTGATGTATCTGGAACCGTGATCGGGATAGATAAGCACAACCACATCATCTGGAGAAAACTGATAAGAATTGGCATACTGAATAAGTCCCTGAGTAACTGCTCCTGTAGTATAACCACCCATAATAGCTTCTTTTAAAGCAATTTCTCTTGTTCTGTATGCAGACATTTCATCATTCACTCTTACAAAATGATCTACTTTGTCAAATAAAAGAGCAGAAGGAATTAAATTTTTACCCATACCTTCGATCTGATAAGGGTGAACATCTTCTTTGTGAATTTCTCCTGTTTCGTGATAGCTTTTAAGAATAGAACCGTCTGCATCTACTCCTATGATTTTTATATCAGGATTTTTTTCTTTTAAAAACTTTGCAGAACCGGAAAGAGTTCCTCCTGTTCCTGTACAAGCAAAAAGATGCGTAATTTTGCCTTCGGTCTGTTCCCATAATTCAGGACCGGTACTTTGATAGTGTGCGTCTATATTCAGTTCATTAAAGTACTGATTGATATATATAGAATTTGGGGTTTCTGCAGCAATTCTTTTAGCTACTTCATAATAAGATCTAGGATCATCCGCAGGAACATTCGCAGGACACACATATACTTTAGCACCAAGAGCTTTAAGATAAGCTATTTTCTCTGGTTTTGTTTTATCACTTACCGCAAGAATGCATTTGTATCCTTTAATGATACAAACCATGGCAATAGAAAAACCTGTATTTCCTGAAGTGGTTTCTACCACTACAGAATCTTCTTTTAATAAGCCTTTTTTTTCAGCGTTTTCAATGATATGAAGTGCGATTCGATCTTTAGTGGAATGTCCAGGATTATATGATTCTAACTTGGCATAAACAGTTGCAGATATATCTTTGGTAACGGTATTTAATTTTACCAAAGGTGTACTTCCGATTAAGCCAAGAATATTATCGTAAACATTACTCATTATTCGTTATTTTTCAATAAAAATCTGTCGGCAAAAATACAAAAAAATAAATACTTTTAAACAATTATTCACTGATAAGTTTATTGGTATCGAAATTTAGAGCGTATTTCTACTTTCAGCAATGCGAAACACTCAAAAATTGAGCCATTTTTTTTAAATTTTGTTAAAATATTAATAAACTAATCTAAAAACCTTATTTTCGCATAATTGATTTTATACTATGAAAAACTGGACTTTTAGGCAATGGAACACTATTCTCGGATGGGTGATTTTCGTAATTGCATTTTTCACGTACTTATCAACCATAGAGCCCAACTTTAGTTTCTGGGATTGTGGTGAATATATTTCGTCTGCAGTGAAGCTGGAGGTAACGCACGCTCCGGGTGCTGCATTATTTCAGATTGTGGGAGCTGTGGCTGCCATTTTTGCTTTTGGAAAAGGTGAAAATTATTCTATTGTGATTAATGCAATGTCGGCTTTATTCAGTGCTCTTACCATTTTGTTTCTATTTTGGACGATAACGCACTTTGTGAGAAGAATGTTTAATAAAGACTTTCAGGAAATTACAAAACATCAGGAAATTTCGATTCTTTTTGCAGGAGTAATTGGGTCTTTGTGTTTTACTTTCTCCGATACTTTCTGGTTTTCTGCCGTAGAAGGAGAGGTGTATTCTATGGCATCTTTATTTATTGCTCTTTTAGTTTGGTTAATTACGAAGTGGGAAAATGAATACCTTGAAAAAGATAACGAACGTTGGATTATTCTTATATTCTTTATTTTGGGTCTTTCTGTAGGGGTTCACATGATGTGTATGCTTGCAATACCTGCAGTTTGTCTGGTTTACTATGCCCGAAACTATGAGTTTACATGGAAAAATTTTATCATTGCGAACGGGATAACACTCGGTATTTTAATTATCGTTTTTAAAATAATTTTCCCGGTAATTATGACTTTCTTTGGAAAGCTTGAGATTTTCTTTGTGAATGGTTTAGGATTACCATTCCACTCAGGAACGATTGCCGGATTTATTATTATGATTGCTCTTTGCTATTTCATGATTAAATATGCCAGAAAAGCCAAAAGAAATTTATACCAAACCATAGCTTTATCTGTTGTTTACATGATAATAGGATTTTCTTGCTGGATGGTAATTCCAATAAGAGCCAACGCTAATCCACCAATGAACCTTAATGATCCTGATACGGCAATTGGGATGAGAGATTATTACAATAGGGTTCAATATGGTGACTGGCCAACATTTTACGGTCAGAATTACACAGCTTTTTTAGATGCCAACGGAATTCAGAAGAATGAAGACGGTAGCTTTAAGACTACTAAAACTGATGATGTTTACGAGAAAGATGAGAAAACAGGAAGATATATTAAGACCAGCGAGCGTTTTAATTATGTTTTCGATCAGTCTCATGTAAGTCTTATGCCAAGAATGTTTAACGATGATAAAGATGTGATGAACAATTACATTTCTATGTATGGGGCGCCGGATTTTACATTCAATTATGATAATGAAGATATTGCAGACAGCCCTGAAGCTCAGGAGATTTTCAATGATCTGAAAGCAAAGTATAATGACGGAACTATTACTTCTTCAGACTATCTTAAAGTAAGACCTTATAATTTAATTAAAGTTCAAAAACCTTCTCTGATGCAGAATATGGAATATTTCATTTCTTTTCAGAACGGGTATTATTTCTTAAGATATTTATTGTGGAATTTTGCCGGAAGACAGAATGATCTTGAAGGTTCCACAGACGATTTAAGAGGAAACTGGATTTCCGGTATTTCTTTTCTGGATGATGCAAGACTTGGTAGTCAGGCAGATATGCCCGCAAAATACAGAAACGAAAGTACTGTAGCTTTCTTCTTTTTACCTTTAATTTTAGGGATATTGGGATGTTATTTCCAGTTGAGCAGAGATTTTGGCAGATTTTATGCCATCTTATCGCTATTTATTCTTACCAGTGTCGGAATTATCTTCTATACAGGTGTAAAACCTTTCGAACCAAGAGAAAGAGATTACGCAATGGTAGGATCTTTTTATGCCTTTGCAATTTGGATAGGATTAGGAGCTGCGGCAATACTTTGGTTTTTACAGACTAAAGTAAAATCTAACGCAGCCAATATAGGATTTGGAGTTGTTTTGTTGGGTATTCCTTTAATGATGGGTTTCCAGAATTATAACGCTCACGACAGAAGCAATAGATATACCGCTTATGATTATTCTTATTCCGTGTTAAAATCTCTGCCTAAAAATGATATTTTATTTGTGTATGGTGATAACGATACATATCCGGTTTGGGCAATGCAGGAAACGGAGCAGTTTCGTGATGATGTAAAAGTGGTAAATTTCACCCTTCTTTCTACTCCTTGGAATATAGATCAGGTAAAAAGAAAAACATATAATGCATCAGGAATTCCTAGTCAATTAACTCATGAGGATTATAGAGATGGTGTAAATGACCAGATTTATCTGATGAAAAAAAGCGATTGGAAGAGCATTCTTGCAAATCTTCAGCAATCTGGTGCATCGGAAGATGCTATTAAGCCATTTCAAAAATATTTGGAGCAAGATTCTATGACAGTGAAAGAAGCTGTAGATTTCATCAAAATGAAATCGCCTCAAAAAGATGAAGTTCTGAAAATGATTTTCGGAAGTGACCGTTTTGAGAAATATAATTTCCTTCCTGTAAATAAATTTGTAATCCCCGTTAATAAAGCCAATGCAGTAAAATCTGGTATTATAAATGCCGCAGATGCAAGCAAAGCAGTAGACCAGATTGTTGTAAATTATAAAGCAGGAACTTTATATAAAAATAATTTAATGCTGTTTGATCTTTTAGCAAATTTCGACTGGAAAAGACCGATTAACTTTTCCTCAGGTGGAGTTTACGACAGCGAAAATATTTTCTATCTGGATGATTATCTTCAGTTTGATGGTTTCAGTTACAGATTGGTTCCTATTTTTTCTCCTAAAAATGATGATGGAGAAATGGGTAGAGTAGATGCGAATTCTCTTTACAGTATTGTGAAAAATTTCAAATGGGGTAATTTCAAAAATCTTAATGTTCATTTTGATGAAACAGCAACTTCCAACATTATGAGTTACAGAAGTTCCGCAAGCAGAGCTGCTGCAGCATTAGCATTATCTGGGCAAAAAGCAAAAGCGATTGAAATATTAGATTTAGCTTCCAAAGAAATTCCGGCAGAAAAATACAACGATCCACGATCTTTGAGTTCTATGGTTTATGGTTATATTGTGGCAGGTCAGGAACAAAAAGGTCTGAAACTCGCTGAAATTCTTAAAAAAGGTATTTTTTCAGAATACGATTATTACTTATCATTAAGCCCGAGCGAACAGAGATACATGGGAAGAGCTATGAAGTCTAAACCTATGGAATACTCATTAGTAGTTACTTCTGTTACAGGTGCTTATGAGAAGTTGGGACAAAAAGACAAAGCTTATGCATATTTGGTGAAATCTATTGAACCTATCGATCAGAAATTTAATGTATTTATTAAAAGTCTTAAAGATATGGGTAAAGAAAAGGCTGTACAAGAATCTGAAAATGTACAGAAAATAACTCCTTATTACCAGTATTTATTTGATGTGATGGAGCCTTATGATTCTACTTACGCCAAAGAAAAAGAAAATCAGATTACCACCGCGCTCATGAGAGCAACGCAGTAAAATTCAAAAAACGGAACTTCGGTTCCGTTTTTTTTATGTTGATATTCTCTCTTTAATTTTAAAAAAATGTTAAATGAAACATATTCAATTTATTAGTATTATTCAATTCAAAAATTAGAATTATCTTTGTCGGCTAAAAAAATTGAATGTCCCAAGCTCAGAACAAATATATCCCTATCTATGCAGTTGTTTTCTCTGTAATAGTTAAATGTTTATTCTTTCTTACCCATCACATACAGGAAGATGCTTTTATCACTTGGAGAGTTGCTCAGAATTTGATGGATTATGACGTTATAGGATTTAATGGTGATACTAGAATATCTGCATCTACCACTCATTTATACGTTTTTGTTTCGTACATTTTTAATTTAATTTTTGGCAAAGCGAATTTTATAATTCCCATTCTAACATTCAATACCATATTATTTTCTGTTGGAAGTTTATTACTTTCTCATCTTTTATTTCAAAATAATTGGCATAAAGCGTTATTCATTATTTTATTTGGAATTTTGCCTCCGGCGATTAAAATTTCAATACTCGGAATGGAATATGGGATTCTTTTCTTTCTTGAAATGGCATTGCTGTATTATGGTTTTAAAAAACAACAGAAATGGGCATTTATTCTTTTTCCGATTCTCATTTTGTTTACCAGAGTAGACACCGTTATATTCCTGGGAATTGTCTTTTTAGTGGATCTTTTTTGGAATCGAAAATTAAGATGGGAATATATTTTAGGAGGAGTTTTGGGAGTTGCCGTTTGCGTTTCCTTTAACTGGTTTTATTTTGGAGAATGGGTAAACAATACCATTGTTGCCAAGAAATTGGCGTACGATAATGCATTCCCTTTACAGCAAAACATAGAATATTTTATTCTTAATTATGGGAATTTCTGGGGTATGCTGAAAGTACCATCAGATTTTAATCCGATTACTATTCTTATCATTATATTTGAGCTTGTTTGCTTTATTTATCTTGTAAGACAAAAACAAAAGAGAAATTACTTTTTATGGATTATCTTTTTGTTCGGATGGGCAAAACAGATTGTTTTCCTCTCCCAGAAAAGCCTTTTCGATTGGTATTACTGGGTTCCACAGATTTTACTTTTTGTTCCCGTTCTTGTTTTTGTAATCACTCAGAAAACCAGACGAAATTTTTGGCTTGCTTCCCTTGTTGTATTTTATATTGTGCCGATGTTGGCATTTCAAACTGTACATTCTATCGCAACCGGAAACGGAGAATGGAATTACAGAAGATCAATAGGATTATTTTTAAATCAGTATGAAAAAGATAAAAATCAGTGGATTTTACTGGAGCCTGCAGGTTATGTTCCTTATTTTTCAGGTTTAAAAACGATAGACGAAGTAGGATTGGTGGATAAAAAAATTCAGGAAGAAATAAAAAAAGATAAATCCAGAATTTGGATAAATACCATAGAAAAACGTCATCCAAAATATCTTCTTGCCAATAAAGATTTGTTTGAAGGCAAAAAAGGAGAGTTCTACAGATCGAAATACAGACTACTGAAAGAATTCAGAATAAAAGACCATCTGAAAAGTGAAAACCCTCTTTTGGAGAAAATTTACAGATTAAAACCTTCGGGCACAGACTATAATTTATATGTGAGAATTAATTAGTCATTAAGATTCAATTAGATAATGAAATATTGCGCATTTCTTCGTGGCGTAAATGTAAAAGGGACTTCTATGAAAATGGCAGAAGTTTGTTCTGTTTTTGAAAATGCAGGAATGGGTAATGTAATTTCGGTTTTGGCATCAGGAAACATCATTTTTAATTCTGATAAAACGGCTGAAGATTTAGAAGTTATTTTAGAAAAATCGATGTCAGAATATTTTAACTATGAGGCATTTCTGTTCATTAAATCTAAAGAAGAAATTGAAAAAATTCTGAATTCAAACCCATTCGAAGAAAAAAAAGATTTTCATACCTACGTTTTTGTTGGAATAGAAAATATTGAAACTGTTTTGATGAAAGAATTTCAGGAATTACCAAAAATGCAGGACGAGAGAGCCGAAGTTGTTAACGGATATTTTTATTGGCAATTACCCAAAGGAAATACTTTAGCCTCTCAGTTTGGGAAGATTTTGGGCAAAAAAAGCCTTAAAGATAAGTTTACAAGTAGAAATTTGAATACATTTGAGAAGATTTTCAAAAAATGTAAATGAATTATGAAAAAAACATTTCCCGCTTTATTTATTTTTTTAAGTTCAATAGTATTTTCACAAAAGTTTTCTGATCTTAAATTTGATACTACTGTTCCCGATGCAGAAAATCATTACATTGTTTTACCCATAAAAGAGGGCGATAAAAAATTCTCCATGGGATTTATGTATTTTGATGAATCTGCAGGATATACTTTAGAATATCTTGGTGATCTTCACGAAGAAGCTGGTCTTTTAAAATATAAACAAAGAGAAGAAGCTCAAACTTCCTCAATGAAAGTAAGAATTAATAATCTGGGATTTAAAAGTGCTGTTGTTCCAAATGATTTTCTGAAAAAATTTAATCTTCCGCTACAGCCGAACTGGTTGAAAATTTACTTAAGCTCAGCACCAGAAAACGAAAAAGCTTTAAAAAGAGCCAGTATAATGAATGGTGCAAATTTTCCACAACTCGCTTTACCCAAACTTTTAGAACTTTACAAAAATAATTTTAGAACAGAATCGTTATATTTTGAACTGGCATTTTCCTATAATGCATTAGGGAAATTTGCAGAAGCAGAACAAATTTGTAATGAAGCTATCAAAAATAATAAAACCGACGATTTTGTATTTAAAGAATATATATACAGCTTAATTCATCAGAATAAAATTAAAGAAGCAGATGCTTTCTTAACCAAAAACAAATCAGCGTATAAAGATGAAGACAGTAAAATAGAATCGATGGTTAATATAGTTGCTTTAGGTGCTAAAAATAATGATTTGATTATCGCTGAAAAATGGCTGAAAGAACTGAAATCTCAGCCTAATGTTGGACGTTACCAAAAAAACATCAATCAGCTAGAAGATTTAATAAAAGATAAAAAAAGTAAAATTCAATGATTCAATATTTAGAAAACATTCATCACAAAGATTCAAAAAATTTTTTTCTAATTGCCGGTCCGTGTATTATAGAAGGCGAAGATATGGCTCTTAGAATCGCAGAAAAAGTGGTGGAACTTACCGATAAATACAATATTCCGTATATTTTTAAAGGAAGTTTCAAAAAAGCCAATCGCAGTAGAGTAGACTCATTCACTACAATTGGAGAAGAAAAATCTCTTGAAATTTTAAAGAAAGTAGGCGAAACATTTAATATTCCTACAACAACGGATATTCATGAGAACGAACATGCTTCATTGGCGGCACAGTATGTAGATGTTTTACAGATTCCGGCATTTTTAGTTCGTCAGACAGATCTTTTAGTAGCTGCAGCAAAAACCGGAAAGTGTGTTACATTGAAAAAAGGGCAGTTTCTTTCCCCGGAATCTATGAAATTTGCAGTTCAGAAAATTACAGATTCTGATAATAAAAAAGTAGCAATTATAGAAAGAGGAAACTCTTTTGGTTATACAGATCTTATTGTTGATTATAGAGGAATTCCTACTATGAGAGAATATGCTCCCGTAATTTTGGATGTTACGCATTCTTTGCAACAGCCCAACCAAAGTTCAGGAGTTACCGGAGGAAGACCAGGTCTTATCGAAACTGTTGCCAAAGCCGGAATTGCAGTAGGTGCAGACGGAATTTTTATAGAAACGCATCCAACACCAGAAACAGCATTATCAGACGGAGCCAATATGCTAAGATTAGATTTATTGGAAGATTTATTACAAAAACTCACAAGAGTAAGAGAATCTATATTATAATTGTTAAAAAATACTTAATTTTAGAAATTATAAAAAATTCCGCTTGAAAAAACTAGTTTTACCACTGAGCTTAATGGTTCCTATGTTGATTTTTTCCCAAAACAGAAAAAAAGATACAACAGCAAGAACTACAGAAATTGAGGAAATTGTATTTCAGAAAAAAGTTACAGGACGTACCAATGATGTTACTGCCGTGAGAATTTCTGCCAGAGATGCAAAAAATGTTTCCAGTATTTCGGGCGGAGTAGAAGGTTTGCTGAAAACGCTTCCTTCGGTAAACTCCAATACAGAGCTTTCTTCTCAGTATATGGTTCGTGGTGGAAATTACGATGAAAACCTCATTTACATTAATGATATTGAAATCTACAGACCTTTTCTGATTAGAAATTCTCAACAGGAAGGTTTAAGCATCATTAATCCCGATATGGTTTCTACAGTTAATTTTTCTGCAGGAGGTTTTGAGCCAAGATATGGCGATAAAATGTCTTCTGCATTGAATATTTACTACCGAGAGCCTCAAAAATTTGAACTTTCTGGTGAGGCAAGTCTAATAGGTGGTAGACTTACTACCGGTTTTGCATCCGGAAAAGAAGATCAGAATGGAAACAAAAAATTTACGGCTTTGTTTTCCGGGAGGTATAGAAATACCAATTTGGTTCTCAATACTTTAAATGAAGATACAGATTTCAACCCAAAGTATTATGATTTTCAGTCTTATCTGAATTATCACGCAACCGAAAAACTGAATTTTTCTTTTATTGGATATTATTCTAATAACGATTACGAGATGTTTCCGAAGCAGAGAAATGTCGATTTCGGAACGATTAATCAGCCCCTCAATCTAACTGTTTTTTACAACGGAAAAGAAAATGATAAGTATAAGAATATGATGGGGACATTTTCTGCCAATTTTAAAGCGTCAGACAAACTGAGGTTTACATTGGATAATTTTGCTTATCAGAATCGGGAAAGAGAATACTATACCATTGCTTCAAGTTATGTTTTGCAAACTTACGATCCCATTACCGGGAATCCTATTACTTCTTATGATGTAGGCGGACAGATTGAGCATGCAAGAAACGATTTGTTTGTAAAAACTTACGGAACACAGTTCAGAACCGTTTTTTCTCCTAATGTAAATTCAAGTATCGAAGTTGGATTCAAATACGAAAAAGAAAATCTTAAAGATCTCACCAACGAATACAAATTGGTAGATTCCTCAGGATATAGCGTACCGCGACCTCCCGATGATCCAAGATTTCCCGATGCTTCAGATTTAGACCTTTTTTACAGTATTTCGGGGAAAAATCATATACAACCAACAAGATTGTCTGCTTACGGACAGTATTCTCAGAAGTTTTATTGGGGTTCTAACCGTGTGTTGATTAATGGAGGAGCAAGAGTTGCCCACTGGAGTTTTAATAATGAAACTATATTTTCGCCACGTGCACAGTTTGCAATAAAACCAGACTGGGATACCGAAACATGGTTCAGACTTTCTGGAGGAATTTATTACCAGGCACCTTTTTATAAAGAAATAAAAGATCTGAATGGTAATTTTAATAACAATATTAAATCTCAACGTTCTATTCAGGCAATTTTGGCAAATGAAGTTGAATTTGATTTTGATAACAGACCATTTAAGTTAACCACAGAATTGTATTATAAAAAAATGGATAATGTGATTCCGTATTATATGGATAATGTTCGAATTCGTTATTCAGGGCAAAATAATGCTTCCGGTTACGCTTATGGTGTTGATACAAGATTGTTTGGTGAATTTGTTCCGGGTGTAGATTCTTGGCTTTCGGCAAGTTACGCCAGAGTTTTCGAAAACATAGATGGAAGAGGAGATATTCCTAGACCAACCGATCAAAGGTTCAGATTTGCTATGTTTTATCAGGATTATATGCCTAAATTTCCTCAAATGAGAGTTAATTTAACCTTAACGTATGCTATGGGACTTCCAAATGGAGCTCCTGTCTTTACAGATCCGTACCAATACCAGAAAACTTTGCCTTCTTATAAGAGGGTAGATTTGGGACTTTCTTATGTATTTGTAGATTCTAAAGAGAAGAAGAAATCGTACGGTCTTTTAAGCAAATTTGAAGATCTTTCTTTGGGTGTTCAGGTTTTTAATGCATTCAATATCAATAATACCGTTGCAAACCAATGGATTACCGACGCAAATACAAGTATTATGTATCCCGTTCCTGTTCGTCTTACAGGAAGATTTTTCAATGTTAAGCTAGAATTTAAACTGAAATAAATATAAAATTTGAATAAAAAACCCGATAGAAATAAATCTATCGGGTTTATTTTTAGAAATATTAACAAAAGAATATATAAAAAAAACGGAGCCTGATTTTTCAGGCTCCGTTAATAATTATCTAAGCTAAAACTATTTACCTAAATAAGACTTTAAAATCTTACTTCTGGTATTGTGTTTCAGTCTTTTAATTGCTTTTTCTTTAATCTGACGAACTCTTTCTCTTGTAAGGTCAAAAGTTTCACCAATTTCTTCCAAAGTCATTGGATGTTTTCCGTTCAATCCGAAATACAGTCTTACCAAATCAGCTTCTCTCGGTGTTAAAGTATTCAATGCTCTTTCAATTTCAATCTGAAGAGATTCAAGCATCAAATCTTTATCAGGGCTAGGAGATTCTCCCGAACGAAGAACGTCGTATAAATTAGAATCTTCACCTTCTACCAAAGGAGCATCCATAGACAAGTGTCTTCCGGAGTTTTTCATAGATTCTTTAATATCTTCTTCGCTCATATCCAAAACTTCTGCCAATTCTTCAGGAGAAGGAGGTCTTTCGTTTTCCTGCTCAAGATGTGCGTAAGCTTTGTTGATTTTATTAATTGAGCCAATTTTGTTCAAAGGCAATCTTACAATTCTAGACTGTTCTGCCAACGCCTGTAAAATCGACTGACGAATCCACCAAACTGCATAAGAGATAAATTTGAAACCTCTGGTTTCGTCATATCTTTTTGCAGCTTTCATTAATCCTAAATTACCTTCATTAATCAAATCGGGTAAAGAAAGACCCTGGTTTTGGTACTGTTTAGATACAGATACTACGAAACGAAGGTTGGCTTTAATCAATTTTTCCAGAGCGGCTCTGTCTCCCGCACGGATTCTCTGTGCCAAATCTACTTCTTCGTCTGCTGTAATCAGTTCCACTTTACCAATTTCCTGCAAATACTTGTCTAATGAAGCGGTTTCCCTGTTGGTAACCTGCTTGGTTATTTTTAGTTGTCTCATTTAAATTTCCTCAAAAAATAGAGTTACATTATATTATACGCTTGAAACCTCAAAAAGGTTACACGGGTTACAATTATTTTTATTTAGTTAGAAATTGTGCTGAGAATTGAGTTATAAATTATTGCTTTTTGTATTTTTAAGGAGCTTTTTCCCGCTATCCACTGTATCTTTTTGGTAGCGGTCTCCACTTCGTTCCGCCCGCCACCAAAAAGGATGTCGTTTCTATCGGGGCTAATGATCACTTAACGCTTAAAAAAAACCTAACAGGTTTTCAAAACCTGTTAGGTTTAGCAGAAGAACATTCATAAAAAAAGCGAAACAGAAGTTCCGCTCTATACTATTTAAGTTTAAAAATAACTTGCATTCGCAATGTAGCCGTCAAAACAAATCATTTAACAATTTCGCTAGTCGTAAACCTCCATAAAGAAGCTGTCTTTCCATGATATCATTAAATTTGTATTGATAATCATAAGATAACTTAGAACCATCAGGCGTTTGAGCATACACTTTATTGGCAATCTGATGAGAATCATAAAGCCAGTTTTCCAGTGTTCCCTGCTGAATCTGTTTTACTTCATCTTTAGATTTAATATCCAGCAATTTTGCATATTCTGTATAGCTATATTTTTGAGAATCTACTAATTTTCCGTCCCAAACAGAGTGTAAATTTGTTTTTTCGCCAAAATAAGTAACATTAATTTTGTTTCCTCCCAAATCTTCAGATCTTCCGGTGTGCATAGGCTGAGACAAATCTCCCATCATGTGGATTAAGAAAATAAGAGCAATTCTTCTGTCTTTTTTCGAAGTTTTTTTATCTTTTATCTGGCTCGCCAACACATTGATTTGAGAGTAAAGATTCGCTCCAGCCTGAGCTTTTAAATTCTTCTCGAAAGCAGTAAAATCGGTTTGTGGATTAATATTTACATAATGCCATGCGGAAGTTTCTTTCCAAACACCCGTTGTATCAGATTTTATAAAATCTGGCCAATTTGCCCAATACGCCATTCTTTCTTTGCCTAACATTTTTCTGATTTCTCTTTTGGCTTTTCCAGATAAATGATTCTGAGCCAATAGCGTCCTAAATAAAAAAATAAGAAGGAATTAAAGTAACTCAAAGTATCTTTGAGGTTGACAACAAAAAAACCTTCTTATGGATTCAAAATTAAC
>NZ_JADQBD010000230.1:0-481 GCF_017808115.1 Chryseobacterium sp. RR2-3-20
TACCTCTTAAGATATCAGGCCAATTTAAAATCTCTACAAATCTAAAAAATAAATAATGATATATATTTACTTACTTGCATCCAACAGAGTAGATCGTAATAAAATTTACTTTCTAAATTATGACAATTTAAAAGATGGTTCCAAATTCTCTGCTTCAATATATACATATTGTTTTGTGTAGGGTTACAAAGAATGTATAAGTAAAAAGGTTTGAATAATTCGGTAATATAATTCCTGGAAATTGAAATCAAATCAGTGATTATAATTTATCAGTACCGAGTCAAGACGTCCAATGTTCATTTAGATGCCACTGTGCTGTTGGGGCATCTAAAACGCTACTATACACTTAAGACTACAATCACCCATTTTCTTTAGTGTATATAACTCTAATTTCATTGAATATACACTTCCAAGCATCAGGGTTTTCCATTAAAATTGTGACAAAAGGATGTTGTGGCAAGCACAAATTATAAGGACTTTT
>NZ_JADQBD010000231.1:0-481 GCF_017808115.1 Chryseobacterium sp. RR2-3-20
TTGTACCATGTTTGCTTTTGGAAAAAGCGATAATAATACGTTACGACAATTATAAAATGGTTAATTTTACCAATTTGTAGCTTTATATTAAGTTAACATGTATTAAAGAGTTCAGAAATACCTATTTATTTCCTTATATCTAGTTTTGCTATTAAAATATTAAACAACAGTGCCTAAATACTCTATAAATACCAAAAAATAAAATAATATAAACCAATCGTAATTAAAGTGCGTTACTATAATTTCAATAGGCTACTGAAACGCTTTTGTATACGTATATTTTTATTCGAATCATAATTTAGGTTTTGACCAGCTTTTTTCGATACTGCCCCACTGGGGCCATTTTGAATTCTGTAATTTTGACCCCGGATTCGTAATCAGTGACCCCAAAAACCCCCGAGTAACAAATTTTAGATCCATTTATAAAGAATTTGGGTTTTGGCCAGCTTTTTGGTATTCTGCCCCACTGTGTGTCGGTCCT
>NZ_JADQBD010000232.1:0-478 GCF_017808115.1 Chryseobacterium sp. RR2-3-20
TTTAATAATTACCTCCGTTAATTTATCAACTGATTCTGAAAAACTTTTTTTGTTGTATTCAGTATAAAAAGATCTATCAATCGAGGTATCTCAAGGGGTACTTTGCTATTTGAATTTTTAAAGTTGAGGTTGCTTCACCCATTAGGGGTAAAGGGGTGGGTGGTTGAAAATTACATGCCTAAATGGCAATTTAAGAAATGAAAATCGACGTGTCCGAGCATCATTCTTAAATATTTTTGTCAACGATTTTATAGAATTTATCCATTACTTTCGGGAATCACTGTATGTTTTTAACTAAAACATCTAGAAATATTTGACTATTACCTTTCACTTCCACGGCGGATTGGGCTGAAACATGTTGGTAACCACGTATTGTAAAACAAAGTTAAGCGCATATGTTCTGTGTTTCCATATCATGAAATTATAATCGATAAAGCAGCCAACATTTTGGTTGTAAGATACTGGACTACAAGATTTG
>NZ_JADQBD010000233.1:0-475 GCF_017808115.1 Chryseobacterium sp. RR2-3-20
AATAATGAGCAATGAGGATCATATGCGAAACGGACAGCTCAAAGCGGCCTATAATCTACAGATTTCTACGAATAAACAATTTATTTTACATTATTCCATTCATCCCAATCCTACGGATACCAAAACATTGGAGTCTCATTTAAAAGGTTTTGAGGACAGCTATCGTAAAGTTCCGAAAGAACTCGTTGCCGATGCCGGTTATGGCTCAGAAGAAAACTATAACCTGCTGAAAAATAAGAAAATAAAACCTTATGTTAAATACAATTACTTCAGAAAAGATCAAAAATCGGGACAAATAACCACTTCTCAAAACAATCCGAAGCTGGCAAAAATCAGGGAAAGGGTTTTCAAACTACTCAATACCAAAAAAGGCATCAAACTCCGAAAACAGCGATGTCACGATGTTGAACCTGTTTTTGCAGAGCTCAAACACAACAAAAACTTTAAACGCTTTATGCTTCGAGGAAAAACCAAG
>NZ_JADQBD010000234.1:0-475 GCF_017808115.1 Chryseobacterium sp. RR2-3-20
TTTTATTTTCGTTACTAAAATAACCAACATGAAACCATAAATTTCCAACAAGTTTTTCTTTATTGATTCCGTTCCTCGACTCTAATAAAATTCAAACTTTATGAACTTTATAATAAATTTTTAAAATTTTCCGCTGTCAAACTTTAAATGATGTAGTTTTATAATATATCGCTGCACCCCGCAGGGAGATGCATTAAAGCAGACAAAAAACCTTCCAAGGTGCAGACCGCTTGATTAGCAGCATACACAGGAGGCATCTTATTTAAATATAAACTTGTAAATGAAGATATATAACCTAACTAGGCAGGCTCTTCACTTCAACTTCCAGCGTTAATCTTATTTACTCGCGACTACTCCACTAAACAGATATTTATTCAAGAGCTGCTTTTTATCGAAATTCAATTTTTACCCGACAAGTAGTAGCGCAACTTCGGAGTGCATTATACTAAGTACATAGTTCGTTGTCACCGACTAT
>NZ_JADQBD010000023.1:0-40056 GCF_017808115.1 Chryseobacterium sp. RR2-3-20
AAGTTGCTCCTCAGCATTGCTCACTTCCTCTTCCAATCAACCGCAAAATATTACGAATTATTTTTGACAAAAACACCAACTATTTTTGACCACATTACCTATAAAAATAAAGTTGAAAGGATGAAGATTTTGAGATGTATAAGAACTTAACAAGAACTCTTACTTCTTACGACTATAAAAATAAACTCATCAACAGAAATAAAGCAGATGAAGATTTTGTACATTTTCTGCTAAGGATTGTTATTATTAATTACGATTTCAATTAAAATCATTTCAAAACATATTTAAAGACAACTTTTGGCTGTCTTTTTCAATCCCTAACTAACTACAAAAGATATTTAAGTTTTTTATTGATAAAAACCAATACAATACTCACCGGTATTAATACTGAGATTAAAATAAGAACTTTAAATGATTTAATTTCTACAAACCAACTCGATTTCATAATAAAAGGGTGAACAAAATAAATGGCGGTAGATAAATTTGCCAATATTTTAGAGGTGCTTTTTACATATCTTTTCTGTGCATACAAAAAAAGGATAGGACTGGTAAAAAACAGAGAAAGCAAAATATCTGTATTTTCGTGGCTAATGAATATATAGTTGAAATATGCTTCTAAACCGACCAAAACACACCCTATAAAAACCCAAACTGATGAATATTTAATATTGCTAAGGCTTACCTTTTCTTTATTGACTAAAAAACCAATGCTTAAAAAAGGCAGACAGACAAATAAGAAATTACGGTATATCAAATAATTATTCAGCAGAGAATCGTTTGCATTTTTCAGAATATGAAGATTCCCCAATACCTGTATACAGTAACCTGTTAAGAATAAAACTGCAATAATCGCTATTAAAACTCCTGAAGACATTTTTCTAAGATAAAAAAGAATAATTCCCGAAAAAAAAGTACCGATTAAGTACCACAAATGGTGGTAGCCGAAAATAATAGTAAGAAGAAAATCATCTGTATTTTTCCAAAAAGAGTAATAGATAGCCATCCAAACAACATACAGCAATAAAGTTCTGAAAAGCCATTTCTTCAGTTTTTCTTTATTATCTATATGAAAAAAATAATAACCCGTGATTATTAAAAAAACAGGCACCGCCAATCTAAAAATCCCATTTACCAAAATATAACTGAGTATAGGATGAGATTCTTTCAGAAAATTCATGTGCAGAAACACAACGAAAAATGCAAGAATAATTTTGAGAATATCAAGAGATAAATTTCTTCCCATTATTGAAGATATTTATTTTAAAAAGGCAAAATACTTCTCCAATCCCATCTCCAGCTTATTGTTCTATTTTTCCCCCAAGTTCCTGTAGCTCCTTTTTCTAAAGATATGTTAAAAAATAAAGCTATTAACAAGACAAAAACTACAATTATAAAAAACTTCTTTTTTCTTACCATTTCATTACATCTTTCACTACTCCATTATTTTGAGTATGCTGTAGCAATTCAGATTCTATGAATGACTTTATTTGTTTTTCTGAACCGTCATTTGGGAACAAAAGATGAACATTGGCTCCGGCGTCTAAAGTGAAAAATAAAGGAAGATGAGTAGATTTTCTGAAATCCCAAATTTTATTGATGACTTCCAAAGTTCCTGTTTTCATCAGAATAAATGCAGGTTCGCTCATCATCATCATCGCATGGAGCGTTAAGGCCTCGTGTTCTACCAATTGTATAAACTGTTTCATATTTCCGGATTTCAGGATTTCTTTCATGGGAACAAAATTTTCTCGTGCTTCCTGAAATCTTCTTTCAGCGTAAGGATTAGTATTCATCAAACCGTGACCAACCGTTGAAGAAACACTTTTAACCCCTTCATGAATGAGCAAAACCCAATCATTAAAATTTTTAAAAACAGAATGAATTTCATCATCAGAATATTTAACGGCAAATAGATCTGAACTTCCTGATACTTCTTCAGATTCTCCCCAAACAACCAAACCATTATACAGACTTCTGCATGCACTTCCGCTTCCCAATCTTGCTAAAAATGACGCTTTTCTAAGTATGAATGATGATAGATCATTGGCCATTGATGAATCTTGGCTTTCATAAGAAAATCGTTCATCCAAACGCATAAGACATTTTGCAATAGCTCCGAAACCTGAAGCTGAACTTGCAATCCCTGAACTGTGAGGAAAAGTATTTTCTGTTTTGATAATATATTTTCCTTTTAAAATCCAAGGTAAATATTTTTCGATATTTCTAAAATATTTTTCGATTTTTTCGGCAAATTTTAATTCTTCTTTTCCCGCAAGAAAGGTCTGAACTGAAAATGGTTCATTTGCTGAAAATTCTATTTGAGTATTGGTTCTACAGTGATTCAAAGTATAGCTGATACTCGGGTTTGCAGGGATTTGGTCCTTATATTTTCCCCAGTATTTAATTAAGGCAATATTAGACGGGCAGCTTTCTGAAACCGTTGTATTCTGTAAGGTAAAATTTTCTTTTCCTAAAAATTCGTTTGTTGTCATCATTTAAAAATGTAGAAACTGTATTTCATTAAAATACAAAATTAATACTAATGGATTTTTATTTCGCCCTTTCAGGGCTCCTCTTTTATGGTTTTATCCTCAAATTAATACATCTTCTCAATAATATCGGCATATTTTTTCAGAACAATGTTTCTTTTTACTTTTAAGGTTGGAGTGATTTCTCCGCTGCTGATTTCAAATTCTGCGGGCATTAATGTAAACTTTTTCACTTTTTCAAAATCCGAAAGAGGCTGCTGAATTTCTTTAATTTTCTCTTTATAAAAATCAATAATTTCCTTTTTCTGAACAATTTCTTCCCAATTGATAAAACTAATTGAATTCTTTTTTAGATAATCCTTCAAAAATTCAAAATTAGGAACAATTAAGGCAGAAACAAACTGTTTACCTTCTGCAATTAAAACAATCTGCTGGATAAAATTATTATTGGTAAGAAGATTTTCAACCATTTGGGGAGCGATGTATTTACCGTTGGAAGTTTTCATCAGATCCTTTAATCGGTCTGTAATGGTCAGGTTTCCTTCGGCATCTATTTTACCGGCATCACCGGTCTTAAACCAACCGTCTTCTGTAAAGACTTTCCTCGTTTCTTCCGGCTGGTTATAGTAACCTTTCATAATACCGTTTCCTTTTGCCTGAATTTCGTCATTTTCTCCGATGCGCAGCTCTACTCCGGGTAAAGCTTTTCCGCAAGTTCCGTGTACAAAATTTCTGAAAGGAAAAGCCGTTAAAGTTGCGGTAGTTTCTGTAAGCCCATATCCCACAGTGATATGGATATCTACAGATTCGAAAAACTGGGTAACTTCCGGTGATAAAGAAGCTCCACCACAAGGAATAAACCAAAGTCTGCCTCCCAGCTTTTCTTTAATTTTGCTGTAAACCAACAAATTCGCAATGGCTTCTTTCGATTTTAAGCCAAAAGGAATTTTACTTCCTGTTCTTTTATATTCGGCGGTCTGTTTTCCGTTTTGCAATGCCCAACCGAAAATTTTCTTTTTTAAAGGTGAACCTTCCTCTGCTTTATCTAAAACTCCTGCAAAAACCTTCTGCAAAAACCTTGGAACCGTACACATCATTGTAGGTTTTACCTCTACCAATGCTTTGGCAATATCTTTAGGATCTTCAAGAAAATAAACTCTTGCACCGCCATATAAACAAAGTAAACTCCAGCTTCTTTCGAAAACGTGCGTTAATGGTAAAAAAGCTAGAGAAAGTTCTTCTTCAAAATTTTTAAATTGGTAATACTCAAAATGGGCATTAAAGACATTGATGAAATTTCCGTGCGGAATAACAACTCCTTTAGGATTTCCTGTGGTTCCCGAAGTATAGATAATGGTAGCAGTATCATCTTTTTCTCTGGGCGTAAATTCCAGTTTTGATGATGATTTGGCAATAAAATCTTCCAGATAAAAACTGCTGAACTCTTTTTTAATCCAAACTGCTTTTTTTGATATAATTATAGACTTTAATTCGGTCTCT
The DNA here is from genome assembly GCF_017808115.1 of Chryseobacterium sp. RR2-3-20. Classification (NCBI taxonomy): domain Bacteria; kingdom Pseudomonadati; phylum Bacteroidota; class Flavobacteriia; order Flavobacteriales; family Weeksellaceae; genus Chryseobacterium; species Chryseobacterium sp. RR2-3-20. The sequence goes on from NZ_JADQBD010000023.1 coordinate 3,990, forward strand.
TCTTTCTGCAAAATTGCCAGACAAGCATCGTATTGAATCTGATTTCCTACCAAAACCATTTTAGAACCAGAATCCTTCAGGATAAATTCTGCCTGTTCCTGATTATTGGTAGAGTAAATAGGAACCGTAATAGCTCCAATAGACATTATGGCTAAATCAAAAATTACCCATTCTGCAGAATTATCTGCATAAATGGCGACTCTGTCATTTTCCTCAATCCCCATATTTTTCAGGGAATTGGCAGTTTTATAAATAATTTCGCTTAATTTATTCCAACTCAGTTCTTTCCAGCCTGCATCTTTTTTCTTAAAGCCAACTGCTGATTTTAAAGGATGTTTTTCTACATTTTTTTTGATGATTACCTCTGCAAGATTCATTACTTTGTATTCAGCTTTTTGTCGTTAATATAGTTATTGAGATGAAAGGCGATGCTTTCTTTGATCGGAATAAATTGATAGTTTAATTTTTCCTTTATTTTATGATTTGAAATTACAGTCATGCTCGTAATTGCATCAATATTCGTTTTGGTAATCATCCTTAGTGGAGGAAACAGCCATCCGAATAGAATGTTCAAAATTCTTCCGAAATTCAACAGAGATTTAGACATTATTTTAGCATCTTTCAATCTCAGTTTACTTCGAACCTGACCAGCTATTTCTGTATATTTTTTTCCTTCAGAAATGAGAATGAAGCGTTCTCCAAAAGCATTTTTTTCCATTAAGAGAAGAGAAATTTCTGCAACATCCCTCACATCAACATAGCTTGTTCCGCCAGAAAATGTGAAACTGTTTTTTTCAAAAGTCGGGAATATATCACCACTGCTTTTTCCCCAATTTCCGCTTCCTACAATCATTCCGGGATTAATGATGATAACATTTAAATTTTCTGCAGAAGCTCTCCACGCTTCCATTTCAGAAAGATGTTTAGAAATTGCATAAGCAGAATGCTCTTCTTTAGGATTGAAGTCTGAATTCTCATCCAGCACACCGTTTTCGTTTAACGTATCCAAAACAGCAATAGAACTTACATGAAGAAACTTTTCAACCGAAGAATTTTCGCAGGCATAGAATAAGTTTTCTGTGCCTTTGATGTTGGTATGATACATCTCTTTTTCATCTTTTGGATGAAAGCTTACTTTAGCTGCACAGTGATAGACTTCTGTAACATCTTTCAGAGCCATTTCGAGAGAAAAAAAATCATCAAAATCTACATGAACCCACTCTATTTTATCAAAAAAAACATTGGGATTTTCGGTATAGAAGCGGTAAGATTCCTTAACTTCCTGAATATTGCTAGAAGGTCTTTTGGCAGCTCTTACTTTTCTCCCTTTTTTTAAAAGTTCAAGAACAATAACTCTGCCTAAAATTCCGGTAGCACCCGTTACTAAGACCATAAATTGAAATAAATTTTAATGATTCTGCAAATTTGCGGAAATATAAATTATTAAAGGCTAAAAGATACAATTTTTAGATTGAATTTATTCCTCATTAAAAAGGCACCGTTTCAGGCTTTAAATTTTTAAAAATTCTTTTACAGCCGCAGCAAAATCTACAGGATTATCTGCCTGAACCCAATGTGCAGCATTTTTAATTTTCACAAACTGAGCTTTCGGAAACTGCTGTTTAATTGAAAATTCGTCTTGCGGCAAAATATAATTGGACTTTTCACCGGCAATAAATAAAGCTTCACCATTAAAAACTCCAAATTTAATTGCATTAGATACAAACTGATTGTATTTTTCTGAAAGTGTCTTCAGATTGAATCTCCAGTTCAGCTTTTTAGAATCTCCGTTTTCTTCCCAATAAAGATTTTTTGCCAAAAACTGAATGGTAGATTTTTCCGGAATATATTGTGATAATATGTGCTCTACTTCATTTCTGGATTTTACCTCATCGAAATTTACGGTTTCTAATGCTTTAATAATTCCCTGATGATGTGGCGGATATGCTTTCGGACCGATATCTACTACAATTAATTTATCCACTTTTTCGGGATAGCTAATTGCAAACTGCATTACTGCTTTTCCGCCCAGAGAGTGTCCCAAAACATGGGCTTTTTCTATCCCGTAATGATTCATATAATTGGCAATATCGGTAGCCAAATCATCATGAGACATATTTTCTGAGTGGAAACTTCTGCCGTGATTTCTTAAATCTATTAAATGTACCGGAAGAAATTCGCCCAATTCTTTTCCGAAACTTCCCCAGTTATCCAGCATTCCAAACAAACCATGGAAGACTAAAAGTGGCGTAGAAGAAAGATTTTCTCCAAATATTTTTGAATGTAAGATTTCCATATTTTTTATATAAATTTTCAGACAACAGATTTCAGATGACCATTGGATTCTTTTTTAGAAAACGATTACCCAAAAGTCTAAAATCCGATATCTCATTTACCATTTAGCCAGTCTTTTGAGATATGCCTGTACCGTATTTTCCATTCCCATATATAAGGCTTCGGAAACCAGAGCATGACCAATGGAAACCTCTAAAAGATTGGGGATATTGTCTGCAAAATATTTTAAATTATCCAGACTTAAATCGTGCCCTGCATTAATTCCTAAACCAAATTCTGCTGCTTTTACAGCGGTTTCATAATACGTTTTAATAGCCTCTTCTTTATTAGCCGAATAATTTTTAGCATACGCTTCTGTGTACAGCTCTATTCTGTCTGCTCCTGTTTTTGCGGCGTATTCCACCATTTCAGGGTTAGGATCAAGGAAAATAGAGGTACGGATTCCTGCATTTTTAAATTCTGAGATAATTTTTGTAAGAAAATCAAGATGCTTTTTAGTATCCCAACCTGCATTAGAAGTAATTGCATCATCTGCATCGGGAACCAAAGTTACCTGTTCAGGCTTTACCTTCAGAACCATATCAATAAATTTCCGATGAGGGTTTCCTTCAATATTATATTCTGTGGTTACCAAAGGTTTTAGATCATACACATCTTTTCTGGTAATGTGTCTTTCATCAGGTCTTGGATGAATGGTAATGCCGTGAGCTCCAAATTCCTGAATTTTAACTGCAGCTTCTGTTACGCTGGGCGTTTCTGCACCTCTGGCGTTTCTTAATGTAGCAATTTTATTAATGTTTACACTTAGCTTTGTCATGATTGTGTTGGATGATGAATACAATTCAAACTTTGAAAAATTCATCCTAAATTATATTTAACTGTATTATTTTTTTAAAATTTAATTCTCAAATTATGTTTATTTCGGCAAACCTATCTGCATAATCTGCAAATCAAATTCTTTGGAAGCCACCAGTAAATGATCGAAAATATCTGCCTGAATCTGTTCGAAACGCTTCCATTCTGAATCGTTGGCAAAACAGTAAATTTCCATGGGAAGCCCTTGCGTGGTAATTTCTAACTGGCGTACCATTATGGTGTTGTCTTTCACTATATCCGGATTGTTTTCTAAATATTTCTGAGCGTAATATCTAAAAACTCCAATATTGGTAAGCTGTCTTCCGTTGATGATTTTATTACTGTTCCTCAAATCCATTTTTTCTTTATGAATTTCATCTTCTTTTTTAGCTAAATAATCAGAAATGAGATTAATTTCTTTTAAACGCTCTATTTCTTCATCGGTTAAAAATTTGAACGAATTAATATTAAAGAAAATTGATTTTTTTATTCTCCGCGTGTTGGATTCCGACATTACCTGAAGATTTTTAATCTCCGTTGTCAATAAATCATAGGTAGGAACCGAAGAAATTGTTTTATCAAAATTTAAAATTTTTGTAGTTAAAAGACTTATATCCAATATATTACCTTCAATATTATATTTAGGAATCCCGATCCAGTCGCCTACTTTCAGGCTTTTAGACGTTGCAACATGAATCCCGGTAACGAATCCCAGAATGGTATCCCTGAAAACCAATACCAGAACCGCCGTAATCGCTCCCAAACTCCCTACAATGGTAGTTCCTTTAATTCCGAAAATTACACAGATTCCAACAATGGTAAATATGAAGATTCCTAGAATTTTTATGGTTTCGGAAACAGCATTTATCGCCATTACTTTGTAATAATCCTGCTTTATGGTAAAGTAATACCTGAAACCTTTTAACGCTCTGTAAAGCATACCTGCAAGAATGAATACCATCCCGAGATTAACACTTCTCACGATAAATATCGTAGTATCTTTCAAAGCTCCCGTAAAAATTGACTGATGAATCCCTCCCACTATTGCCAAAGCGGTAAAATGCGCCAGAGAATTGGTGATTTTAGATTCGTAAACCGATTTAATTACCGGAAATCTGTTTTCATCTCTGAAAAATCTAAATACCTGATTGATGATGACTTTAAATATAAAATCGAACAGCAAGAAAATAATCAGCAGCAATGTAAGCTTTACAATAATGTGAAATATAAATGCGGTACCTTCCGGTGCTATATTTGAAATATACACATACAACTGCTCACTCTGCTCCTGAAAAAAACTCTTGGTATCTTTTATTTCGTCTTTCATCCTAAAAAATCGTTTATCATCGAGATTAAACACCCATAATCGTACCTTTTCACCTAATAAAACATAAAAAAAATAATGCGTGAATATTTTACTTACGCAAAATTAGCAATTTCCTGCTGTTTGGCATTTATAACTCAGAAAAATTAAGCCATACTAACCGATCTTATTCTTCAGATCTGCCTAAAAATTCTATATTTCTTTTCAAGCCTGCAAATTTTGTACGCTTTACCGGTGATTTTCTGAATATTTCTGAAAAAAGTTCTTGTGTGAGCTCTTTCCAATCATTTTTTTTAAAATTTAACAACGAATTGTTAGGCTTGAATTTTTGCTGCAAATTCGGACTAGAAAACCGATTCCAAGGACAAACATCCTGACAAATATCGCAGCCAAACATCCAATCTTCCATCTTATCCTGAAAATAATCCGGAATTTCATTTTTCAGTTCTATTGTAGCATAGGAAATACATTTACTTCCATCCACAATTTTGTCCGAAACGATAGCATTTGTTGGACAGGCATCTATACACTTTCTGCATGTTCCGCAATGGTCTTTGGTTTCATGGTCTGCCACCAGCTCAAGATCGCAAATAATTTCAGCCAAAAAATAAAATGAACCGCTTTGTCGGGTAATGAGATTGGCATTTTTACCCACCCAGCCAATTCCTGATTTTTTTGCCCAGCTTCTTTCCATAACCGGAGCAGAATCCACAAAAACCCTGAAAGAAAATTCGCCAATTTCATCCTGAAGTTCAGCAACCAAATCTCTCAGAATATCTTTTATAACTTCGTGATAATCTTCAGCATACGCATATTTAGAAATTTTAAAATTTTCTAACGATGAAATTTTTTCTTCGGGAAAATAATTATAAGAGAGCGAAATAACCGATTTTGAATCTTCTACCAACAATCTCGGATCCAATCTTTTATCGAAATGATTTTCCATATATTTCATTTCTCCGTGGTAATTGTTTTTCAGCCAGATCTCCAGGTTTTTTGCATCATCTTCAAGAAATTCAGCTTTAGAAATTCCACAATTCTGAAATCCAAAACGGTGTGCTTTGGCTTTTATGAGTTGTGAATAAATTTCTGGGTTTGAATTCATAAATTTCGCATTGCAAAACTAAGATTATTTTATAAATTTGTTTGTTTTGATTTTCATTATTAGATGAATGGAAATTCGAATTATTAATTTTAACCAAAAAATAAAAATTATGTCATTAGCAGATGTACTACAAACGGGAAAATATACATTAATCGACGTTCGTGAACCTATGGAACTTGAAATGGACGGAAATATAGAAGGTGCACAAAATATTCCTTTAGGAGAAGTGGAAGATAGAAAAGACGAAATCTTGTCTATTGAAGGACCGGTGGTTTTGTTCTGCAGAAGCGGAAACAGAAGCGGAAAAGCTTTGGAATATCTTAACTCTCAAGGTCTAAAAGACGGTTATAACGGCGGAGGCTGGGCAGAATTAAAATCTCAACTATAATTTAAAAGGAACTTTTGAGTTCCTTTTTTTATTGAATGAAGCAAAAAATAAAGCCTAATTTTCAACAAAAAATCCTGTTTATAAAACAGGATTTTTTGCATCATTAAATTCTTTTATCAAATTTTCGAAAACTTTTTCTACTGGCAAAATTTCATCAATTAAAGCAGAAACCTGACCAATTTCCAGTTCGCCTTCAATCATATCGCCTTCAAACATTCCTCTTTTAGCCCTTGCTCTTCCCAAAGATGCAACCAAAGCTTCGGCATTTCTTCCTTCATCATATATTTTTTCCAGTTCATTATAGAAATTATTTTTTACCATTCTTACAGGAGCGAGTTCCTTCAATGTAAGTTGGGTATCGCCTTCTTTAAGCTCTATAATTTTATCTTTCCAGTTGTTATGCGAACTTGCCTCTTGTGTTGCAGCAAAACGGCTTCCAATCTGCACTCCGTCTGCCCCGAGAATCATAGCAGCTTTCATTTGAGAGCCCAATCCTATCCCGCCTGCTGCAATTAGCGGCTTTGAGATATTTCTTTTCACATTCGGAATAAGGCAGAGTGTTGTTGTTTCGTCTCTTCCATTATGTCCACCAGCTTCAAAACCTTCAGCGACAATTGCATCAACTCCTGCATCTTCACATTTCACTGCAAATTTTGTAGATGAAACCACATGGGCAACTTTAATCCCTTCTTTCTGTAAAGTTTCCGTAAAGGTTTTGGGATTTCCGGCAGAAGTGAAGACTATTTTCACTTCCTCTTCCAAAATAATATTGATAATTTCTTCTAAATTCGGGTAAAGCAATGCTACATTTACCCCGAAAGGTTTGCTTGTAGCTTTTTTACATTTCTGAATATTTTCGCGCAAAATATCGGGATACATACTTGCAGAACCAATTAAGCCCAAACCTCCGCAATTGGAAACTGCAGATGCCAAACGCCATCCCGAATGCCAAATCATTCCGCCCTGAATAATAGGATATTTTATATTGAAAAGTTCTGTAATTCTATTACTATTTTCGTGCATATTATGAAGCTTTTTAGCCGTTCCGAAATCTATAAAGTTACTCATAGCGTAAAAATACCAAATTTTATTGATGTCTGAAAACAAAAAACCTTCAGAAGATCTGAAGGTTTTGGTATTTATTTTTTTCCTGTTTCTTTTTTCCAGTTGGCACTGAAATTACAGTTATCGTATCTGCTGTCTATTTTAATAAAAGTAGTAGGCAATTTAGTATTCACATACTTCTCTACCATTTCGTTTTTTCTTTTATTAAGAGCCATTTGTTTTATCCTGTCGTAATCGGTTTCCAGTTGTATATGATGGGCAGGAATTACATCTTCAATTTTTATGATTTTAACTACTTTTCTGTCGCGGTCTATCACATCATCAAATGCTGTGGTAATATCTCCTTTATTTAAACCTGCAAGTTCATAAGTAACTGTTCCCGCTAGGCTTTCTCTTTCAATTTTGTTGGAACCATCAATTCCAGAGAGAACACCGGCGTTGAATTTCGTTCTTTTATCATCCGAATATTTGAAAGCTGCATCTTTAAACGTAATTTTCTGATTTAAAATTAACCCTCTAATGCTGTCTAATTTTTTTCTCGCAGATGCCATTTCTGAGTCTGTCGGAATTGCCTTTAGAAGAATGTGTCTTGCATCATAATTTTTCCCGGACTTCTTCACCAACTGTATAATATGGTAACCAAATTCAGATTCTATAGGATCTGAAATTTCACCTTCCTGCAAATTGAGAGCAGCAGCCTCAAAAGGCTTCACCATCTGTCCTTTGCTGATGTTTTTATATAAACCACCATTTGCAGCAGAACCCTCATCTTCAGAATAAATTCTTGCCTGACTTTCAAAAGTTTCTCCGCCTTGGATATCTGCTTTTATTTTTTTTAGCTTGTCGATTAATTCGTTTTTATGAGCTTCTGTAAGTTCAGGATACATCATAATCTGTGATAAAGAAACTTCATCTTTTACTTCAGGAAGCTGAGACTTGTATAAATTATAAAAATCGGTAACCTCGTTTGGAGTAACATCTGCTTTCTCGGTAATTCTTTTATATTTTTCTTGCCCGTAATACTGATCTGTATCAATTTTTTCTATTGCATTTTTCAGTTCATACGAAGTTCTGAATTTATATGCTGCAAGCATCGTTTTTTCGTCCGGAAACTGAGAAAGAAACTGCTTATATTTTGCATTTACTTGTTCTTTAATTGCTGCAGAACGGTTTTCAATAAGGGTATCTTTTTTAGCGGCATACACCAAAAACTTATTGTTGATGAGACGTTCCAAAAATTCACATCTGTTGGTTGTGGCAATCCCCTGCTGTTTTCCGTAGTTAATTTGCTCATCAACATCAGATTCTAATACGATTTCATCACCAATTACGGCTGCGATACCATCTACCAACTGTCCTTTTTTAAGCTGGGCATTTATGTTTAGCGAACAAAACATCATCAACACTCCAAGAAGAAAAGTGATTTTTAGTTTATTTGTCATTTTAAATTTTTAAACAAGTTGCAAAATTATAATTCTTAGCGAATTGCACTCAATTTTTTATTATAAATATTTCTTAAAAAAAGGAATATTACTGAAGTTCTACATTAAAAGTTGTTAATTCCTTAAACTGTGCAAGTCTGTTGGTAATATCTGCTTCGGTTACCTGCTGCAATCTTTCTGTACCGAATTTTTCTACAGTAAATGATGCCATTGCAGAACCTACAATAAGAGCAGACTTCATCGTATCGAAATCGAATTTTCCTTTTTTAGCAAGATAAGCCGCAAAACCACCCGCAAAAGTATCTCCTGCACCTGTAGGATCGAAAACATCTTCTAAAGGAAGTGCCGGAATCGCAAAAATCTTATTATCATGAAATAAAAGTGCTCCGTGCTCACCTTTTTTAATGATGACAAATTTAGGTCCCATTTCATGGATTTTTTTAGCTGCTTTAACCAAAGAATATTCTCCGGAAAGCTGTCTTGCTTCTTCATCGTTGATGCTGATTACATCTGTTTTTGCAATCATCTGCTCCAAGATATCCATCGCAGAATCCATCCAGAAATTCATGGTATCAAGAATTACAAGTTTAGGACGGGCGTTCATTTTCTCAAGAACAGAAAGTTGAACTCCGGGATGAAGGTTTCCCAACAACAAAATCTCTGCATCCTGCATAGAATTTGGGATTTTTGGATCAAAATTTTCCAAAACATTCACTTCTGTTGCCAAAGTATCTCTGGTATTGAGATCATTATGATATTTTCCTGCCCAAAAAAAGGTTTTACCATCTTTTACGATTTCAATACCTTCAATATTTACGTTTCTTTTGTTGAACATATCCAGGTGCTCTTGTGGAAAATCGCCTCCCACTACAGAAACAATCCCAGAATTTACTCCTAAAATAGAAGATGTAATACCTATATAAGTTGCTGCTCCTCCTAAAATTTTATCTGTCTTACCAAACGGCGTCTCAATTGCATCAAATGCCACGCTTCCTACGACTAATAGTTTCATATGTATTTTATATATTATTTAAAGGTAATCATCCACCGCATTTTTATTTTTCTCATCATGCGATTTCTTAATCTTAATTCATTTTATTTTTTCCATTCGAATGTATCCAGAAGATGAATAACATCTCTTTTGATGTAATCTATTGCCGGAGCAAGAGAGTCTGGTTTTGGTCTGGAGTTGAAATATAAATATCCTGTTACAAAATGTTTTGTGCTGTCTGTAGCATAAAACTGTAAATTGGATGCAGCCTGACCTTTCAGTTCATAAAAATTGCCATACACTTTTCTATCCGGATATTCGAAAGACTTGGTATCTATTGAACTTGCCTTAATGGTATGTTTATAAACCATTTTTTCTGTTTCCTGAATTTGTTGGGCAAAGTCATTATTTATAGGATAATAAGTAAGAAAAATCTTTGCTTTCATTTTGGGATAATTCAGATAGTACCAACAAGGTTTTTTAGCATCATAAATCTTAGCAAAATCTGAAATTTCGAAAGAATAATTGCAGTTGGGATCGAACTTCTTATATTTCGGAGCCGGATATTCTAGTCTAAGCTCACCATAAGGCTTTGGCGATGCTTCCTTACCGCAGGAAATAATAAGCATTGAAACAAAAAGAAAAATGACTTTTTTTATCATTTGGCAAAAATACAAATTAGATTTGATTTCGTCTAACTTACACTTCAAATTTCAGTCTTTCAGCAGATTTTGAATGTAGTTTTCTAAAGGTTTAGGAAATGATCTGTTTACGGAAGATTCTAAATCTGTCACTAAATAATCATGTTCCGAAACAAAATGATCCCAAATTTCGTTGGATGTTACCTCAACATCATAGATATCTATACTCAAATTTTTATGGGTAAGCTTATGCTGAAAAGTTTTACATCCTTTGCTGAACTGCTGTAAAACTTCTGGAATGGCAGTTGGAAATTCAAATAATTTTTTCCAAATAAAATCATCTTTTCTTTGCTGAATTAAAAACTGTTCTTCCCGATGCACAAAAAAGTATTGCAAATTCAGATTTTCGCTTTTTATTTTTTTTGTTTTTACCGGAAATTGGGAAGTTTTCTGTAAAGAAAATGCAATACAATCCTCATTAAGCGGACAATCTCCGCACAACGGATTTCTTGGCTTACAGATTTCCGAACCCAAATCCATCATCGCCTGATTAAAATCTCCAACATTATTTGGCATGATCCTATAAGATAATTCCGAAAAATAAGCAAATGCCTGAGAGGAGGAAATATCAAAACCGTCTGCAAAAATACGACTCAAAACTCTGTAAAAATTACCATCAACAGCCGGCATTTTTCCTTTAAAACAAATACTGAAAACTGCAGCAGCAGTATATTTTCCAATACCTTTAAGTTTCAGAATTTCTTCGTACTGAGATGGAAAAACGCCATTATAATCTGATATAATCTGTTTTGCTGCTTTATGAATATTAATTGCTCTGGAATAGTATCCCAAACCTTTCCAATACAGTAAAACCTCATCTTCTGAAGCTTCTGCCAATGTTTTTACATCTGGAAATCTTTCTACAAATCTATTGTAATGATTAAGCCCCTGTAAAATTCTTGTTTGCTGAAAAACAATCTCACAAATCCAGATCTTGTATGGGTCTTTGGTCTTTCTAAAAGGAAGATCTCGCGCATTTTGATAATACCAGTTGAGCAGTTTTGTACCTATATGGAGCAAATCGGGGTTATTTTTCAAGTGTTATGAGAATAAAATTGTAGGGTGTAAAGATAGATATTGTTATTTCTTTTTAAGAATAGAAAAAAAAATAAAAAAGCTGTCCTTTTTTACAAGACCGCTTCATTTTTTATTAAAATTACCAGATTTTTATTCTTTCTTCCGGAACTTTATACAATTTGTCTCCTGGTTTAATATCAAAAGCTTTCATAAAAGAATCCTGATTCACTAACGGTCCAAACGCTCTGAAATATCCTGGTGAGTGCGGATCTGTTTTTACCTGATTCATCATATACTGTTCTGTAGATTTGGTTCTCCAAACTGTTGCCCAACTCATAAAAAATCTTTGATCCTGGTTGTAACCACTTATTAATCCCGGATTTCCGTGATCTTTAAGATACATCTGAAGCGCATCGTAAGCAACCGCTACTCCACCCAAATCTCCAATATTTTCGCCACTTGTAAATTTACCATTTACAAAACTTCCTTTTACAGGTTCATAAGCGTTATATTGTGCCGCCAACTGACTTACTTTCGCATCAAAGTTTTTTCTGTCTTGCTCTGTCCACCAGTTATTCAAATTCCCATCGCCATCGAATCTGGAGCCACTATCATCAAAACCATGAGAAATTTCATGCCCGATTACCGCTCCAATTCCACCAAAATTCACTGCTGCATCAGCTTTAGGATTATAAAACGGAGGTTGGAGAATTGCCGCTGGGAAAACAATTTCATTATTAGAGCCACTGTAATAAGCATTAACAGTTTGAGGAGACATTCCCCACTCTGTTTTATCTACCGGTTTACCAACTTTTTCCAGACTTTTCTGGTATTGCCAAGCTGAAACATTTTGCAGATTAGAATACAAAGTTGCACCTTGCGAAGGCGATTCTACTTTCAGCTTAGAATAATCTTTCCACTGATCGGGATAGGCAATTTTCACCGAAAATTTAGACAGTTTTTCTTGTGCTTTCACTTTAGTTTCCGGCGACATCCAATCCATGTTATTGATGTGGTTTTTGAATGATTTCAAAATATAATCAATATACATTTCCATCTGTTTTTTAGATTCCGGGCTGAAATATTCATCAACATAAAGTTTTCCGAATGCTTCTCCCAAAACGCCGTTTACAAGAGCTAAACCTCTTTTATCCATAGAACGTTGCTCTTTTTGTCCCTGAAGATATTTTGAATAAAAATCGAATCGTATAGTATCCAAATTATCACCAAGATTACTTGCATTTCCGTTAATAATATGGTATTTTAGGTAATCTTTCAGTAAAGGAAGGTTTTTCTGATTGATAAACTGATCCATATTCTGATAATACTTCAGCTCTCCAATAATTACCCTATCGGTTTTCACTCCTGCGTCAGAAAGATATTTTGCCAGATTTACATTTTTAACCAGCCCTGAAAGTTCAGAAACATTTTTAGGATTGTATCTTAAATTGGCATCTCTGTTCTGTTCTAAAGTTAAGAGATAATTGGCAAGCTGCTTTTCAAAATCTACTACATTTTTTGCAGCCTGATTAGCATTTTTATATCCTAAAACTCTAAATAATTTTGATACATAATTCTGATATTCTGCCAAAGTTTTAGTATTCGCATCATTTACTTTTTGGTAATAATCTCTTCCCAATCCCAAATCCGGACCTCCAAGATAAACAGCATTCATTTTAGAATTTTTCAGGTCTGCACCCACTCTCCATCCATAAAAAGAATTATCGCCCAGTTTTGTAGCTTCCAAAAGATATTTCTGAAGATCATTTACATTTTTAATTGCATCAATTTTGGCTAAATCAGATTTAATAGGGGTAATTCCCTCAGCATTTCTCGTGCTTATATCCATAAAAGAAGCGTACAAATTCTGAATTTTCTGACCTTCTGAACCATCGGCATATTTTTCTGATAAAATTTTATTCAGAATCGATAAAGAAGCATCATCTACATTTTCTCTCAATGCATTAAAAGATCCCCAACTGGCTTTATCTGACGGAATTTGCGTGGTTTTAATCCAATTACCGTTCACGTAATTAAAGAAATCGTCTTGCGGACGAACACTTTTATCCATATAAGAAAGATTCAGACCTTCTTCCGGCATCTCTTTTTTCGGGGTTTCTGTCACAGCTTCAGGCTGCGGTTCTTTAGATTGATTAGCGACTGTATTTTTGGATGCGCCACAAGAATTTAAAAATACAATTCCTGAAAGTGCAAGAACTGCAATATTTACATTTTTCATATTTTTAATTTTAAATTTAAATGTGATTTCACCATATTCATTTATTTTCCGTTCCTGAATCATGATGGAAATTCATATAAATTTTTATTTTAAAGGATTTAATTTTAATATTAACTAAGCTAAGTTTACCATTATGATTAGATCAAATATAAGAAATTATGTTAAATAATGATTTCGTATTTCTCCCAACAAATATTACCTTTGACGTTTAAATAACATTATGAATAAGCAGATTTTAGACTTTTGGGTAGGAAATTTCCAGACTGAAGAAGATTTTTACAACTTCGTAGAAGAAGACGAAAATTATTACACTAACGAAGAATCTGATGACAGCTATATTTCTAAATTTGCTGAATCTCAGGATACTGTATGGTTCGACCAAGATTTACTGGAATATGGTTTTGAAGAAGGCATACAACATTTTGCCGAATATTCTTTTGCCGAACAGTGGTTACCTGTTTTAGTAAATAGAATGAACGAAATGAACCTTAAATTTGAGGTTAATTCTTTAATTTTTGTAAGCCACGGACAAATTCCGCAGCCAAAATCCTTAGAAAATGACGATTTTTCTTTAACCTATTTAGGCGGAATAGAATTCGAATTTTAAGGTTTATCTTCGCTTCTCAGTTCCGTAAGAAAAGTATGTTTCAAAACATCGTAAAGAGAATGTCTGCTTACTAATATTGATGCTATGGAAGAAATCATTCCGGCAAGCATCAGATGAAAAATAAGAGAATGCCTGTCTGTCATTTCCAAAACAATTATGGCTGATGTAAACGGAGCTCTGGTAATTCCTGTAAGAAAAGCAACCATTCCGGCAAGTATCACAACATTGGTTTCATTCGGAGATAAATGTATAACTCCCGAAATAACAGACCCTATACTTGCACCAGCCGTTAAAGCCGGAGCAAAAATTCCTCCCGCTCCACCAGAAGTAAAGGAAAGTGCCGATCCCAACATTCTTAATAATGGAACATACCAAGCTTCATGTTTGTTTTCTGTAAAGAGAATACGCTCCATAATTTCTTTACCGGAACCAAGAATTTCCTGACTGATAAAAAAAGAGATACACGCAATAATTAATGCACAAGCCACCAAAAAAATCACATTTGCTTTATTGGTTTTGAGTTTATTTTTCTTCCAACGGTTAATTTTCAGCATACTTACAGAAAGTTGGCTTGCCAAAATCCCCGAAATTCCCGCAACTAAAATAATAGGAAACATCACCATTAGAGAAACATCGCCAGTTTTAGGATATCCTAAATAAAGATAAGAACCTGCCAAAGTTTGTGCAGTTAAACCTGCAATAATTACAGCCGTAAAAAGTGCTGTTTTAAAATAATTGATATGTGTTTTCGAAAGTTCTTCCACCGCAAAAACAATTCCGCCTAAAGGAGTATTGAATGCCGCAGCCAATCCCGCCGCAGCTCCGGTCATAATCATATTTTTCTTGGAAATCTTGGGCCACCATTCGGGAAGATATTCATTCACTTTTCTGAATATAGATCCTGCAATCTGTATAGTAGGACCTTCTCTTCCGACTGCTCCACCTCCAATGACCAAAACTACCGAAGAAATAATTTTGAAAATAATAATTTTCAGACTCAGAAGGTTAGGAATTTTACGGTGTTCTTTGGGATTTGCCAATTCTACAGCCGCCATCACCTGCGGAATACCGCTCCCTTTAGCATTCGGAGCAAATTCTTTCACCAACCACCAAGACAGAACAAAACCTATAGGTGCAATAATAAAAATCATCCAATCATTCCAATTCAATATAAAATGTAAGAGATTTTCTCCCCAAGCAAATATCTTCGCATACATTACTGCAAAAAAACCTGTAATTATCGAACCTATCCAAAAAGGAATTGCCTGAAGAAGATTATTTTTCAGCTGTTCGTTTCGGATATTGTCAAAAGATTTTTTGAGAATTTTACGGATGTAGATGAGTATTCCACGCATAGTTCAAATTTAAATCAAATTTTACGAAATCTGAAAAAAAACATTCAAAAATGATGTTAAAATTTAGACATCCATAATTCAAAATAATTAACAAGTATTTAAACAAAAAAACCTCCGAAAAATTCCGAAGGTTTATTATTAAAATAAATAATTGATTTTATATTTCTGTATTCAGATCCCAGTTCTGAAGATAATCATGAACATGCTTTAACATCATTCCTCCAAGAGAACCATCTACAACTCTATGATCGTAAGAATGAGACATGAACATTAACTGTCTAATGGCAATTACATCCCCATCTTTTGTTTCTAGAACTGCTGGTTTTTTAACAATAGCTCCAATTGCCAAAATAGCAACTTGTGGCTGAGGAATAATTGGCGTTCCCATAAGGTTTCCAAAGCTACCAACGTTAGAAATAGTATAAGTTGCTCCCTGTGTATCTTCTGGTCTTAATTTTTTATTTCTTGCTCTGTAAGCCAAATCGTTTATTGCTTTTGCCAAACCAGATAATGATAACTGATCTGCATTTTTAATAACCGGAACAATAAGATTTCCGTCTGGTAAAGCTGTTGCCATACCAATATTAATATTTTTCTTTTTGATGATATTTTCGCCGTTAATAGAAACATTAATCATTGGGAAATCCTGAATTGCTTTTACAACCGCTCTTACAAAAATCGGCATGAAGGTAAGTTTTTCTCCTTCTCGTTTCTCAAAAATATCTTTATGCTTATTTCTCCATTTTACAACATTGGTAACATCTGTTTCTATGAAAGAAGTAACGTGAGGAGCAATTTGTTTTGCTTTCACCATATTTTCAGCAATAATCTTTCTCATTCTGTCCATAGGAATTACTTCGTCCCCTACAGATGTAGAAATAGTTGTAGCAGGAGCTGTAGCAACAGTTTGAGGTGCAGAAACAGCCTGCTGAACCGGAGCCGATTGCTGAACTGGTTGATTTCCTCTATTCTTTACGTAAGCTAAAATATCTTCTTTTGTAATTCTTCCTTCTAAACCACTTCCCTTAATCGTTTTAAGTTCAGATTCTGAGATATTTTCCTGTTGTGCAATAGATTTTACTAAAGGAGAAAGATATAAATCTCCCGAAAACTCTGTTGATGCAGCAACTTTTAATGGTTCTTCAATGGTTTTTAAAGTTTCGGTATCTGGAGTAGTAGCCGCAACTTCATTTTTAACCTCTTCAGAAGGTGTACTTTCACCTTCGCCTTCAATTTCTAAAATAGCGATGGCTTCCCCTACTTTTGCAACCTCATCTTTCTGTTTAAGAATTTTCACAATTTTTCCCGAAACTGGTGTCGGAACGTCTGAATCTACCTTATCTGTCGCAATTTCTACTACCGAATCATCTTCTTTCACCTGATCTCCTTCGTTGAACAGCCAAGTGATAACCGTAGCTTCCATCACACCTTCTCCCATAGAAGGAAGCAATAATTTGTATTCTGCCATTTTTAAATTTTAGGTTTTGACAAATATATAAAAAAAATCGGTTTTTTTATGAAATAGATAATTTTAGAAAAATTCGATGTAAATATTTTCCCCAACATTCAGACCGAAAAGTGTTTTTGCCCCATTCTTCTTGCTGCCTTTGTAAATCGTAAGTTCTAGTTGGCCACTATCGTTGAAGATTGCCGCAGACTGCCCGTGGTATTCGGTTTCTCTATTCCAATCTGTTACGACTTCACAATGGCTGGAATAAATTTTAGACAAACTCAGATTTCTAAATTTGATGGTGAAGTTCTCATAACCTTTTGCTAAACTTTCAAAAAAATCTTTACTGATATTGGATATAATATTTCCGAAATTATCAATATACATTACTTCTCCAATAATCATTTTTTCATTTTCATTAAAAACAGGCTTTGGAAACAGCAATTGCTTTGGAGATTCAATTTTTCTTCCTATAACTTCGGGCAATCCGCCGTTTGCCAAATGTACAGCAACAGGAATGAAAACATCTGTAGAAGTAAAATTTACAATATCATCAAAACGGTTGTTTAACGTAATTTCATAAACCGCTTCTGGCTTAATGTCGAAAAAAATAAGACTCAGTAATCCGTTATCGGCTGCAATAAAATAAGAACCATCCGCCTTGTACACAATATTTTTTCTTGATTTATGAAAAAAACTGTCTACAGAAATTATATGTATAGCACCTTTAGGAAAATACTGATACGCATTTCTAACGATATATGAAGTTTGTATTAAATTATGTGCCTGAATGTCGTGCGTAATATCCACCGTTGTAACTTCGGGGTTTAAAGACAGAATTTTTCCTTTCATTGCTGAAACTCTGTAATCTAAATATCCGAAATCTGAAGTAAGGGTAATAATCGACATGATAAAAAATGATGGATTTGCAAATTTATTCAAAATAAAAGGAAAGGAATAAAATTTGTGGATAAGAATTTTGATGAAGATCTGAAAAAAACCATTAAATTTAAGAACTAAAAAATATTTGCATGTTTGAATTAACGTATGATTTAGAAGGTATTGATGCAAAAAACTTTTACGGAGTTAATAACCAATATTTCAATTTAATAAAATCCAGCTTTCCGAGTCTAAAAATTACAGGTAGAGATCATTACATCTTTGCAATGGGGAATAAGGAAGCTTTAGATATATTCAGAAAAAAGCTTGACGATATTGTTGCTTACATTTCCCAAAACAATTCTATTGAGCTGAAAGATGTAGAAAATATCCTGAATATAAAGGATGAAAATGAGAAACAGCTTGTTTTCGACCAGGACATCATTGTAAAAGGTGTAAATGGCAAGATTATTAAGGCAAAAACCACCAATCTTAAAAAACTGGTAAAAGAAACCGAAAAAAAAGATATGGTTTTCGCTATTGGTCCTGCCGGAACCGGTAAAACTTACACAAGTGTTGCATTAGCCGCAAAAGCTCTAAGAGATAAACAGGTAAAAAGAATTATTCTCACAAGACCGGCTGTAGAAGCTGGAGAAAGTCTTGGTTTTTTGCCTGGCGATCTTAAAGAAAAGCTTGATCCTTATTTGCAACCGCTCTATGATGCTCTTCGTGACATGATTCCGCATGAAAAACTCGAAGGTTTCATTGAAAAAAAAGTAATAGAAGTTGCTCCGTTAGCTTTCATGAGAGGAAGAACTTTAGATGATGCTTTTGTTATTTTAGATGAGGCACAAAATACCACACACGCTCAAATGAAAATGTTTCTTACGAGAATGGGTATGAATGCTAAATTTATCATCACCGGAGATCCTACTCAGATAGATTTACCTCCAAAACAGCACTCTGGACTAAAAGAAGCCATGAGAATTCTGAAAGAAGTAAAAGAAATTGGTTTTGTATATCTTACAGAAGAAGATGTGGTAAGACATCCGGTTGTGAAGAAAATTATTCTTGCATATAACGAGGAAGAAAAAAGAAATAGAGAATAAATTCTGTTTATGATTAATAAGTTTTCAGATTTTTATAAAATTATTTTAATATTCCATGAAAAGTGATATATTTGAATGCTAATATTATTATAAAATTGGTGGAAAAATCAACGAAAAGGCTGAAGATCCAAATGATATGTCGACATACATAAAAGTACGCAACAAAACTACTTTTGGTACAGTACTCATTCCGGTATCTGCTAAATATTTTATCTCAGAAAACTTTTCAGTTTCTGCAGGTGCAAGTTTCGGATTAATTCTTTCTGCGAAATCTAAAACAGTAGCTGATGTTAGCTTTGGACTGGTTCCTGGTTTTGAGCTCTCAGGAAGTGATGAAAGCGACATCAAAGACCAAGTAAACACTTTAAATATCGCTCCATTTTTGGGTGTAGAATACGCATTTGAAAACGGATTATTTATTGATGCAAGATACAATTATGGAGTTTCTAACCTTGCGAAAGATTCTGGTGACGGAAAACTTACCAACAGCTTTTTACAGGTTGGTGTAGGTTTCAAGTTTGGAGGAAACTAATCTTAAAAATAAGATATTCTACAAGTTTTAATATTTACAATTCCCGATTTAGATTCCTAAATCGGGAATTTTGTATTTAAGTAATGCTGTTTGAAATAGTTAGTTATTTTCTACATATTTTGTAAAAATGTAATAACTCATCAGCTCCTTATCAATTCATTCTTTCGCTATTTTTTTATAATTTAGACAAAACTAAAGTCCTTGAAAAATTTTCCACTTTTATTATTTCTTTTTTTATTAATAATATCCTGTTCAAAAAATCCTCCAAAAGAAAAAAAAGAAACCAATGCTTTTTATGAAAAAGCCTTTGATTACAAGGAAGAAGGAAAAACCGACAGCTCATTTTTATATTTTTATAAAGCAAAAGATGTTTTTTTTCAACAAAAAGACAGTTTTGGTATAGGGAAATGTCTGGCAAATCTTGCCATAATACAAGAAACAAAAGGTGATTATTTCGGAAGCCAAGAAACAGGATTAAGTGCATTAAAATATCTCAACGAAAACAATACGCTTAACCATACCTATTTATCTATAAATTACAACACTCTAGGAATGCTTTCAAGCAAACTAAAAGATTATAAAAAGGCTATAGAGTTTTATAAAAAAGCGATTTCTTTCTCTCAAGATTCTATCAATAAAAATATTTATACCACTAATCTTGCCAATAACTACAGAAGAAATAAAAATTATAAGACAGCCATAGAAATACTGAGCTATAGTTTACCAAAAGCTTCCGAAAACAGCAATTCTTATTCTAGAATATTGGATAATCTTGCTCTGGCAAAATATCTGGAAAATCCAAACTACAATCCTGTTCCGGAGTATCAGAAAGCTTTAAAAATAAGATTAAACGAAAAAGACAATTGGGGACTCAACTCCACTTATGCCCATCTTTCAGATTACTATACTGAAAAAGAACCAGATTCTGCATTATTTTATGCCCACAAAATGTATGCAGTCGCCAAAGAATTACAAAGTCCGGATGATCAAATGGAAGCACTACAAAAATTAATTCCTTTAGACAATCTTCAGAATTCAAAAAAATATTTTAAGATTTATCAAAATCTTAGCGACAGCGTTCAGACAGCGAGAAATAAAGCTAAAAATCAGTTTGCGATGATTCGTTACGAAACTGAAAAAAATAAGACAAGCTTACTAGCCGCAAAAGCTGAAAGTACTGAAAGACAAAACCATATCATTAAGCAATATATTATAATTGGGGTGATCATTACGATTTTAATCGTGTTGGTTTTATGGTTTACAAAAAGGCAGCAAAGACTTCAGCAGGAAAAACTTTTAGAAATAAAAAATACAGAACTGAAATATTCTAAAAAAGTACATGATGTGGTTGCAAACGGACTTTATCATACCATGATTGAAATTGAAAACCAACCTGACTTAGACAAAGAAAAAATTCTTAACCGCATCGAAAAAATGTATGAAGAATCTAGAGATATTGCACATAACAGAATTCCTGAAAAAGATTTTTATTCCCGATTCAGTATGATGATAAATTCTTATTCATCTCAAAATCAAAGAATTTTGGCGGTGGGTTACAAAAAAGACATTTGGGAAAACATATCAGATAATGTACAGTCGGAGCTGTATTATATCATCAGAGAAATTCTGGTTAATATGAAAAAGCACAGTAAGGCAACTTTAGTCTCTCTAAAATTCGAAAAAAATAAAAAAAATATCACCATAAAATACACTGATAACGGCGTAGGCATAAACAATTTAGAAAATAAAAAAGGAACCGGAATTCGAAATACGGAAAACCGTATTGAAGTAATGCGTGGAGATATTATTTTTGAAAAAAATCCGAATGGTGGATTAATAATACAAATTACCATTCCAACACATTTGAAGTATGTTTAAAAAAATTTTAATTGCAGAAGATCACGAAATAAGAAACCTCGGAGTTATCAACACATTAACCGATATGCATATTCAAAATTTTGAATTTGTAAGTTATTGTGATGAGGCTGTAGAGAAATTACAGACCGCTGTAGAAGAAGAATATCCTTATGATTTACTCATTACCGATTTATCTTTCGATGCAGATTATCTTCAACAAAATATTCGTTCCGGACAAGAATTAATACATAAGGCAAGAGAAATTCAGCCAGAATTAAAGATCATTGTTTTATCAATAGAAAATAAGCCCAAAATAATTGATGATCTTTTTAAAACACACCATATAGATGGTTTCGTGAGCAAAGGCAGAAACGATGGAAAAGAACTGAGAAACACGATGAAAAAAGTATTCGGAGGTGAAACAGTAATTCCTTTGGAAATTCTTAATACAATCCGTAATTATTCATTCAACTTTACGGATTATGACTTAACCTTACTGCATCTTCTTACAAAAGGACAAAAGCAAACTGACATAGAAAAACATTTTAAAGAGAATAAAATACAGCCACACAGTAAAAGTTCAATCGAAAAACGATTAAGCGAATTGCGAGAAATTCTCGGTGCAAAAAACAATATCGAAATGATTGTTATTTGCAAGGATATGGGAATTATATAATATGGTATTTCTACAAACAGCTATTAATTCCTTAAAATTACTTAAAAAACTACTGAATAAATCCCATAGCCTTAAGAATTTTTATGAATATATCTCGAAAGTTTAATTCCCAAATCTGTCCACACTATTTTGGGATTACCATTTCGGGTTAAATGATGATCTGCCGTACTTATTTCTTCTAAAATATTCACAATATTTGCTCCACTGATAAATCTCGAGAACCCTTCCCAATTAAATCCATTAGCATCAATCTTTTTATAAACAAGATTTGGAGACTGGTAGTTCTGCAATAATGCCAATCTGAAAATTTCGGCAGCGTAATCCAGAAAATTCTTTTGTTTTTCTCTGTTCCAGCCTGCAATTTCTCTTGCCCAAAGGATAATATTTTTAAGAAACTCGGGTTTCTTTTTCACCATAAAAGCATCCCGAACCCATTGCACAAATAGTTTTTCAAACTCTGGATTTTTTGTTTCAGATTTCAAAAACCGAAGTGCATCGTTCAAGTTTCCCTGTGCCTGATGAGCAACTTCCTGAATTTTATCTTCAGACAAATCCAGATTCTTTCTCAGATAATTATGAATGTCTTCATCTGAAATTCTTGGAACTTCAATAATCTGAGTACGCGACAGAATTGTAGGGAGAATATCATCGGTAGAATCTGCAGTAAGAAAAATAAGGGTTTTTGCAGGAGGCTCTTCCAAAAATTTAAGAAATTTATTGGATGCAGGAATATTCATTTTATCGGCTCTCCAGACAATTAAAATTTTTGTACCCCCTTCAAAGCTTTTTAGAGCAAACTTTTGGTTTTGTTCATCTACTTCGTCGGCAGAGATAAAAAGTTGTTTGTTTTCGGATTCCAAAAGTGCAGTCCAGTCATCATAACTTGCATACGGAGACTGAAGAATCATGTCCCTAAAATCATCAAATCTGTTTTTGCTAACAGCATTTTTGCCCTCAGTAAATACCGGAAAACTGAAATGCAAATCTAAGTGATTAAGATGCTCCACTTTGGATGCTGCATGTTCGTTTTCACCTTGCAGAATTTCTTTCGCATACGCCAAAACCAAAGGCAATGTACCATACCCTTCTTTTCCTATAAAAAGCTGGGCGTGGCTTACTCTGTTTTCCGAAATACTATCTTTCAGGAGTTTTTTAAGATTTTCCTGTCCGGCAATGTTTTCCCAATTCATGCATCAAAGATAAATAAATTTGAGGAAGAGCTAAAAACCAGGCAGCGAATTTTACACTGTTCCATCATGATTTAAAAATGTCTGATGAATTAAAATTACTTAATGAATTACCATATCATCCCCCTTAACAAACTTTAACCTCAGTAAATTTTTACAATTCATTAATATTTAAGATATTTGCGCATTATTTTAAAAATCTAGAATGAAAAAAATTTTTGTACTATCATTCATTTCGGTGGGGTATTTCCTTAACGCGCAGAGTTTAAGCAACTCTCCTTATGCAACTTATGGAATTGGAGATGTAAAATATGATAATACGATTGAAACTTCTTCAATGGGAGGAATTTCTACTGCTTATATTAGTGATTTTACAAGTAATTTCAACTTTGGTAACCCTGCAAACAACAACAATTTTGAACTTACCAGTATCAGACTTGAAGCGACCAATGAAAATAATTACTTCAAAACTAATTATAACAATACCAAATCTACAAAACATTCTACATATTTATCTAATATCGCTATAGCGTTCCCTGTTTCATCTAAAGTGAAAATGGGTTTTCTTTACCAGCCTTACAGTTCAAAAAGTTATGACATCATTCATACAGAAACATTGGGTGACGGAACTATTGAAGGAAACAGATTTAAAGGCAACGGAACTTTAAATACAGCGCAGACTGCCATTTCTTATAAAATTAATTCTGAATTTTCTGTAGGAGCCCGTGCAAATTATTACTTTGGAAGTTTATATGATCTGAATGAGCTTACTTATTCTACCGCTGAATTAATTAATGGTTACGAGACTAAAAACAGCATCAAGAATTTTAATTTCACTTTAGGAACCAGCTATCAGAAACTCAATACAAGAACCGATAAAAAGTTTACCTTAGGAGCAACTGCTACATTTGGAAATACCAGTAATATGACTAATGAGTACATAAACAGTACTTATTATTATTCTGGTGTCGATGTAAAAGCAGGCGAAACTATTATAGACCAGAAAAATACAACTTCTAACAACCTTTTGCCTCTTCAGGCTTCCGTAGGAGTTGGATATGGTAGCGAAAACGAATGGTTTCTTTCCGGACAGATTGATTATAAAAAAGGAGAAACTATAAGCTATTTCGGAAACACTTTCGCTTTTAAAGATTCTTACAGAATTTCTGCCGGAGGTTGGTATTTGCCAAACTATAACAACTTTAGAAATTACTTCTCCAGAGTGGTATACCGTTACGGAGCGTTCTACGAAAAAGGAGGAATAGAACTTTACGGAAACAGCATTAATAAATTTGGTATTTCTGCCGGAGTTATGCTTCCTTTCAAAAATAGTAACATTACAAGAATGAGCGGTTTGGAAATTGCTGTAGAACTTGGTAAAAGAGGAACTCTTAAGAACAACCTTATTAACCAGAATTTTGTCAACTTAAAAATTGGTTTCAACTTTGCCGACAAATGGTTCAGAAAATCTCTTTATAACTAATAATGAAAGTTATTTCCCATAACAAAAATAAATATATAGCATACCTTTTTAGTTGTGCTATATTTTTTATATTAACGTCTTGTGAAGAGGATCTTACCAAAATTAATGGTAACGATAATAAAAATTTCCCTTCTCAGATTATCTATAATGCTAAAATTATTCAAAGAGATTCCGGTTTTGTAAAATTGAGGGCAACCGCTCCTATCATTGAGAAATACCAGTTAATAGACAGCCCTTATACAATAGCAAAAAAGGGAATGAGAATCGATTTTTTCGACAAGAAAAAACCAAATAACCCAGGAAATATTACTGCCAAATACGCAAAAATTTATGAGTACAAACAGTTTTATGAAGCAAAGGGCGATGTAAAAATTCTTACTAATGACGGGCAGAGATTTGCTACACAAAGTGTCTATTGGGATCAGAAAAAGAAAAGAATTTACACCAACGATACCGTTTATGCAACCATGAAAGACGGCTCTACCCTTGTACACGCTAAAGGAATGACGGCAAAAGATGATTTTTCTGAATATACTTTCTACAAGAATTCTGGTGACGTAAGCATTAACAATGCTAAATTTGCACAACCAAAGCCATAAATAATGATTACCGCAATTGGTCTGATGTCTGGTACAAGCCTGGATGGTCTTGATATCTGTCTTGCCCAGTTCTGGAAAGACAATTCCTGCTGGAAATTCAAGATTATAAAGGCAGAAACAATTGCTTATCCAGACTCTTTAGAAAACCAACTGCGAGATTCTATCCATTTATCTTCACAAGAACTATTAGCTCTGAATTCAAGTTACGGTTTTTATCTTGGTGAAAAAGTAAAAGAATTTATCTCCGAAAATAATTTACCAAAAATAAACCTTGTAGCTTCACACGGACATACCGTTTTTCATCAGCCTAAAAGAAAATTTACCTTGCAAATTGGAGACGGAAGAGCCATAAAACTTACAACTGGACTTCCTGTAGTTTACGATTTTCGTTCTCAGGATGTTTTGATGGGTGGAAACGGAGCTCCATTAGTTCCTATTGGTGATGAGTATCTTTTTCCTGATTACAATGCCTGCATTAATCTCGGAGGTTTTTCTAATATTTCTTTTACATCTGAAAATAAGCGTATTGCTTTTGATATATGTCCGGTAAATATTATTTTAAATAAACTTTCGAGAAAACTGTCCCAAAAATTTGATGAGAACGGGGATTTTGCCCGCAAAGGAAAAATAGATGACCTGCTTTTAAAAAAGCTCAACAGTTTAGATTTTTATTCTCAAAATTTCCCTAAATCTTTAGGTATAGAATGGTGCAATACACATATTTTTCCGTTGTTCGAAGATGAAGATCCAAAAGATCTCTTGGCAACTTTCACAGAGCATATTGCCTGTCAGATTTCAGAAGTTATCAATCAATTTCAGCTTAAAAAAGTCCTTTTAACCGGTGGCGGAACTTACAATACTTTTCTTGTAGAGAAACTGCAAAATAAAACTAAAGCAGAACTGGTGATTCCTGAAAAAGATATTATTGATTTTAAAGAAGCCCTCATCTTTGCATTTATGGGAGTTTTAAGACTGAATAATGAGATCAATGTACTTTCTTCGGCAACCGGAAGCTACAAAGACCACAGTTCCGGCATCATTGCATAAAAAAACCTTCATTTCTGAAGGTTCTGTTTCTATTTATAAGCTTCGATCTTGTCTGTAAGCGTATTGATAAAATTTTGAAGCGGTTTTTCAACCATCATTTTAATGAATGGGTTAAATTTCCCTTCAAAAAGCATCTGAACTTCTGTTTGGTTTTCGTTCAGCGGTTTCAATGTGGCTGTTAATGCAAAATCTAAGCTTGAACTAGCCGATTTCAGTACGGCTTTATCGTCGTTTACTTCGTCAATTTTCAAAGCAATTTCCGGCATTCCCTGAAGTCCGAATTTGAAGCCGTCTTCCCTTGTTTCAAACTTCTGAAGTCCATCCGGCATAAATGCTTTGTAGTTTTCAGGAGATTTTAGCAGTTCAGACAAATCTTTAGATGATTTATTGACAATAATTTTTCGTCCTTCTAAATTCATTTTTTATTTTTGTATTTAAATTCTTACAAATGTATAAAGTTTTTGTGAACGAAAAAAAATTATTGATATCTAAGAACCAGGAAAACTTAGAGAAATCTATTAGCTTCGAAAGTTTCACAACTTTAGAAATTGCATTGGATCTTCTTGAGAATACCTCCACTTCGGAACTGAACGTGTACGGTGAAAATATCGATGAAATCTGGAAAGAATTTAAAAAGCTCTTCCGAATTATTGAAGCTGCCGGAGGATTGGTAAGCAAACCCAACGGTGATATTTTATTTATTAAAAGGCTCGGCAAATGGGATCTTCCTAAAGGTAAGATGGAAAAAGGAGAATCTCGGGAAGAGTCTGCTGTAAGAGAAATAGAGGAAGAAACCGGTCTGAGAGAGGTAGAGCTTAAAGATTTCATCAATACAACTTATCATATCTACACCGAAAGAAACGGGGACAAGGTTTTGAAGTACACGCATTGGTTTGAAATGTTTTTCGATGGAAAAGACACTTCTAAACCACAAATTGAAGAAGGTATTACCGAAGTTGCATGGAAAAACAGAAATCAGATAGAAAATGAAGTTTTCCCCAACACTTTCAAAAACATCCAATTGATTATTAATGAATTATATTTCAAAAATTAATCTACAATTAATTAAATTCAAACTATTAAAATTAAAAATGCTCAGATTATACCTCTGAGCATTTTTTTATGTTACACTTTAAAACAGTGCTATTAAATTTATTTTTTCACTGTAGCTTTCACTTCAGTACTTTCCTTTTTTACAGATTTTTCCCATCCGTCTTCAGGCATTAATGTAGCAATAATTCTGTTTTTTGTAAGATATTTTTTAGCAACATCCTGCAAATCTTTTACGGTTAAAGCTTTTACTTTCTGTTCGTAATTCAGAATATCATATTTATCGCTTCCATCCAGTTGATTTTTAGCAATAGCACTCATCCAGTAAGAATTATCTTTAATGTCTGTTTTATAGTCATTCATCTCACCTTCTTTGTACTTGTCGAGGTCTTTTTGTTCAGGACCTTTATCAATTAATTTTTGAACTTCGGCAATAGCACTCTTCGTTAATTTATCTGCATTTTCTGGTCCGCAAGGGAAACTTACACTGAAGCTGTAGCTACCATAAGGAACTTTTCCCATGTAACCTCTTGCACCACCACCATAAATTCCGCTTTCGTCTTCTCTTAATTTTTCGATCACTTTAATCGTAGCCACTTCTCCCAAAGCAGAAAGAGCCATAGCTTCTTTTTCGTTGTAAGGTGCTTCACCAGAATATACAATCTGAACCATACTTTTAGGATCTTTTCCTTTTTTGTAGACTTTATTATAATCTCCGGTAATCGATCTATAACCTGTATCTCTAAAGTTGGTTGCTTTACCCGTTGTAGGCAAACTTGCTATGTATTGTAAAACTTCATTTTTGAATTTTGCCTCATCGATATTTCCTACAAAGTAAAAGTGGAAGTTTCCTGCATTGGCAAATTTTTCTTTGTAAACATCATATGCTTTTTTATAATCTGTTGCTGCCCAATCTTTTTCTAAAGGAAGAATTCCTATAAATCTCGGGTTTTTCTGATTGGTAAATTTAGCATGCTCACTGGCGAAATAAGTTTGAGGATTAGAAAGCATATTATCCAGCATTGCAGACTGCTTCATTTTATAAGCATTAAATGCTTCCGGACTGTAATTAAGACTTGTAAAGTAAGAATACATTAACTCCATTGCAGAACTTAAATCTTTCTGGTTTGTTCTTCCTGAAATTCCTTCTACAATACCACTAATGAACGGACTTACACTTACCTGTTTACCGGCAAGATAATTGGTTAAATCTGCTTTAGAATAGCCATTTACTCCTGCTTCAGACAATGCCTGATAAGCGAACTGCGTTTTATTGTAATCTGCATCATTCAACAAAGAGTTTCCTCCCATACTTCTTGCCGTGAATACAATTTCATCGTCTTTGAAGTCTGTCTTTTTAAAAGTAACTTTTGCACCGTTGCTAAGCGTCCATGTAGTTGTTCCTAATTTGGCATCGGTTTCTGATTTAGTAATCTTACCTTCAGATTTAAAAGGTTTCACCAAATTCTTGATAGCAGCTTTCTCTTCATAAGGCTTAAGATCTGCCATTTTCACATCATCAAAAGTTTTCAAAACTAAAGCTTCTGTTGGCATTGTTACATTGTCTTTTTTAGGACCTGTAATAACAATAACTCTACTGTCATCTTTCACCATTTTTTTAATCACATCATTGGTCTGAGCCAAAGTAACCGTTGGTAAGAAAGTTTTAACCTCTTCATATTCCCAGGCAATTCCCGGCATAGGTTCCTGCTCCAGGAAATTTCTTACATATTCGTTAACAAGCATATCGCTTTCTGTTTTGTCACGGTTATTGTAAGATCTTTCCATATTAGACATTGTCTGAGACTTTGCTCTGTCTAATTCTCCCTGAGTAAAACCAAATCTTTTTGCTCTTTCGGTTTCTTCCAAAAGAACCTTCAAGGCATTTACCTGATTTCCTTCTTTTACCATTGCAAAACCCTGGAAAGCTTCCTTAGTTCTTGCATACGTTCCGCCATGATAAACCGATCCGAATGTAAAAGGAGGATTGTTAGAATTTACCAATTCTCTCAACCTGTTGTTTAGCATAGTTGTAGCCAGACTTTCGATTAAGCTCTGGTTATATTGCTCTACTGTAACATCGGGTTTATACGCTTCCTTATCTTTCATGATAAACTGAACCATAGAATTGGTAGCATCAGGATCTGTTTCTATTGCAACCAGTGTTTCCTGATGGTTCGGAAGTTCAAAAACTTTTCTTTCTCTCGGTTTAGAAGGATTTTTATACTTACTGAAGTTATCTTTAATTTTCTTTTCTACCTCATCTACATTAATATCTCCTACCCCTACAAGTGCCATAAGGTCTGGTCTGTACCAATCTTTATGAAACTGTCTGATAACTTCAGGCTTAAAGTTCTCCAAAACTTCTTTCTTACCAATAGGAAGTCTTTCTGCATACTGAGATTTATAAAGCAACTTCGGAAGATATTTATCAGACATTCTTTTATCGGCACCCAAACCTAATCTCAGTTCCTCCAAAACAACACCTCTTTCCTTATTAATTTGAGTATCTGTAAGAGTAGCATTAAAAGCCCAATCTTCCATCACCTTAAGTCCGGAATCTAAGTTCCCTGGCTTATCTAGCGGAACAGGAAGCATGTAAACAGTTTCGTCGAAGCTTGTATAAGCATTTAAATGTTGTCCGAATTTCACGCCAATCGACTGTAGAAAATCTACCAATTTATTGTCTGGAAAATTTTTGGTTCCATTAAAGTTCATGTGTTCCATGAAATGGGCAAGACCTCTCTGATTTTCATCTTCCAGAATAGATCCGGCGTTAATAGCCAGCCTGAAATCTACTTTTTTCTCCGGTAAAGTGTTTTTCTTGATGTAATATTTCATCCCATTGGGAAGAGTACCAATCCTTACAGACGGATCTACGGGGATATTCTGTGCAAAAGCAGTTGCAGACAAAAGGAAAATTGCTGCAAACGACGAAAACTTTTTTTTCATTATTGTTTGATTATTGATTTATAGTTTATAATATAACTATTCACCTAACGAAGAAATAGTAATTATATTTTATCTGACGGTAAAAATAAATACACCCAAACAACAAAACGTATGTTTTTTAGTTAAACATTCGTTAAAATACTTTCAGAAATAAAAAAACCGGAACAAATCCGGTTATATTATGTTAAATAAATAATTTTATTTAAAATCATTATCGCTGATATCAGTATTGAGAGTAACTTTTGAAGTTTTAATTACCACTTTTTGTCCTCCACCTTCAGCTTCAATAACTTCGGGAAATTTCATTCCGTCAACTGTGATGTAGCTTTTAATTAAAGCACTGCTTTGCGCATTAACAGTTTTGTAAAGCAATCCTGTAGAAACATCAAAATAGAGCTTAGTACCGTTAGAAATTAAAACATTATACTCCTTACCTTCTAAAGTTTCTACAGCAGAAGTATATTTGGAAGCATCAAATCCCAAAGCATCTATCGTTTTACCCTTTTTCAGTTCTGCAATTTTTTCTGAAGTAAAATCTACTCTTTGTCCGGTTTGCGTAGAATATCCTTTTTCTCCATCGAACACACTCATAATTTCTTTACCCATAACATTCTGAACGGATCTGAATTTATTGCCCATCTTCTTGGTTACCGAAGTAATCTCGATTCCTTGAGCATAGATAACATCTTCACTTACCGTAGATTTTACGGCACTCAATTTCGATCTTCCTCCAAGTGCATCAATGTATTTTTCTATAACAACTTGCGGAGTTACATTGGTATTGATAATTTCTTTCTCAATGACTATGGCAGAAACTTTTGCGTCCATAGAAGTTGAAAACAACAGCACGCTGAATATTGGAATTATTATTTTTTTCATATAAATTTTTATACGTAAAGATACAAAATAAAAAAGACGAGTTTAATTTGAAAACAGAAAACTAAAATGCCTCCAAAAATTTTGGAGGCACTTCAATATAGTATAAAAAATTACTTTTTAAGCTCTTCTAAAAACTCATCATGAGAGATTTCAGTTTCTTTTTTTGCAGCTTTTTCAAGAATAACATCTTTCAGTTTAGTCATTGCAACTTCAGAAGAAATTTGTCTTACCTGCTCCTGATCTTTTAGCATTTCAACAGCATATTTCTGAATTTCTTCGTCACCTAAATGGTGTATTCCGTAGATTGCCAACTGGTTTTTCACCAACTGTTCTGCCTGAGACAAGATATCTGCGTAGTCTAACTGAATTTCGTTTTCGCTCATCAGTTTCCCTTCAATAATCTGATATTTCAACTGATTTTTTTCTGCTTCAAAGATTTCTTTTGCCTGCTCTTCGGTGTGGATATTCTGGTTAGAGAACATCAACCATTTTACTAAGAATTCTTCAGGAAGTTTTACTTCTTCTTTTTCAGAAACCTGCTCCAATACTTTATTCACGAAGTGAACATCTGCATTTTGCTGGAAGTATTCATCCAATTCAGATTTTACTTTTTCTTTAAGCTCTTCTTCAGTTTTAATGTTTCCTTCACCGTATACTTTATCAAAAAGTTCCTGGTTAAGTTCAGCAAGATTCAAAGAATAAAAATCTTTTACTTTTACTTCAAGCTCAGCGTGGTGTAAGCTTTCTGCCTCTTCTTTAGAGAATCCTAAATCTTTAGCCAAATCTTCATCAGACACTAAAGTTTCTTTAGATACTTTTACAGACTCATCCATTTTTAAAGACTTCACCAATTTGAAAGCAGCCTTATTTTCTGCTGTAATGGTAACGTTCTTTGGATGGTGGTGGTGTTCTCCTTCTGCATTTTCTTCAACTACCTGAGTAATTTCTAAAGCTACATAAGAATCTTTTGTAATTTTATCTTGCGGAACTTGTTCTGCAAAACGTTTCTGCATATTCTCGATGCTCTTGCTGATTTCTTTTTCTGAAGCAGACACTTTGTAGTGAGGAGCCTCATATTTAGAAAGGTCGATAGAGAATTCTGGCTCGTAACCAACTTCGAAAGCTACTTCAAGCTTTTCAGCATTATGATTGAAGTCATTAACAGGTTGAGGAACCGGCTGACCTACTAATCTTAGCTTATTTTCGTTGATATAATTGTTTAAAGCATCAGAAACCTGCTTATTGATTTCTTCGAATGCAATACCCGCTTCATATTGTTTTCTTACCATACTCAAAGGCACTTTTCCTTTTCTGAAACCAGGAACCTGCGCATTTTTGGCATAGTTAATCAACTGTTTTTCTACTTTATCTTTGTAGTCAGATTTTTCTAATGTAACTGTAAGCAATGCACTTACATCATCATGATTTTGAGCTGTAACGTTCATTATCGATTAAAATTTTAGGTTGCAAAAATAGGAAATTTTTATGAAAATCATTCATTTAAATCAACTAAAAAAAGCAAAATGTTGTTAAAAACAAAACCATCGAAAAAATTCGATGGTTTTTGGTTACAAGATTAAAAAATATATTAATACGTAATATTATAATTTGCCTGTGCATCGGTCTCTCCACCAGTATGAGTTCCGTAAATTACACCATTACCACTTACCGATGAAGCTTCTGAAACCGTTACCGGCTCATGAAATAATGTAAGAACCAACTGTGCTGGAGCAGCTGTATTTTTAACGGCAGTATTCACTACCCATTTTGTTTTTATCCCTACTCTGTTCCCATCGCCTCTTGTAAAATCGGAAGAATCGGTACGGGTAAGTGTAATATCCGAATTAGGGAAATTATACACTAAAAAGTGTTCATTTACAGCTTCTTTTATTTCCTGTGTAGCATCTTCAGCACCATTTTTAAACATCACTTCTACATTGTAAGTATGCCCGTCTATTAGTTTTATATTCGGATTAGAAGTGCTGTTCACCTGATAATCGTAAGTAACGGGAACACCAGTTGCCTGATCGGTAACTTTTAAAAGCACATCTGATAATTCTTCCTGAGGAAGATCGTCTTTTTCGTTATCATCATTATGTCTGCATGAAGATAAACTTAGAGATAAAGCTAAGAAAAAAAGTGCTATAATAAGTTTGGTATTTTTGAAAGTATTTTTCATTTTTTTAAAATTTTAAAGTTGTTAAAATTGATATTTTAGAGTTAAAATAAAGTTTCTTCCCATTTCATTAGAAAAGAAACGAAGTCTGTTGAGATAATCTCTGTAAGATTTGTTCAATACATTTCGGACAGAAAAATCCATCCCGAAATTTTTAGAAAAATTCAGTCCGGTCTGAAGATTCCAAAGTGAGTAACCATTTGGCGGCGTAGAAATATCCACCATCTGGTTGTAAGGATTTCCATCTGAGTCGAACAATCGGATAGGAACGTTATATACCGGAAATCTCGTCTGTTTAAGATACGTATTATTGCTAACGTTGAAATAAAAGTTCTTCCATTCTTTTTTGCTGAATTCCAATGAATTGTTAAAATTCGGAGGCATCATCATAATAAGAGGAACATCGTTCGTAAGGTCTTGTCCATACACATAAGAACCACTTCCTTTATAGAGAAGATTATCTGATATTTTCAACTGAACATCTAGATCTACACCATACATTTTAGCATTAACCTGTTCGTAATTATATACGACAAATGCACCACCCCACTGTGTATTTTGATAACCTGTAGGAATTTGGTTAATAAAATTCTTGGTGTAAAAAAGATACGGATTTACAGAAACATTTAATCCGCCTAAAACATTCGCTTTCATATTCGCTACCAGATTGAACTGATTTCCGGTTTCATTTTTCATTCTCATGTTTCCTCTTTCAATAATCGCTGCAGAATGGTGCAGCCCATCTGCAAATAATTCTGCAATATTTGGCGATCTGGAAACTCTGGCATAATTCAGTTTTAAATCGAAATATGCCGATGGATGATATACAATACCCGCATTGGCAGAAATATTATGGTAATTTAAAACCGGTTTTGTAAGAATTCTGTTTTTATTGATTCTCGTTACAAAATCGCTGAAATCTGAAGCATACAACTTATTCCAGTCGCTTAAATCGTACCATTTCGTTACTTCATAACGATCATAATCGTATCTACCTCCTGCTTCTAAGTCTAATTCCGGAGCAACTTTATATTTCAATACAGAATATACTCCGCCGTAGAAACGGTCGTAATTCGGAACTAATCTTCTGGCTTCGGTATTGGTATTGGAATAATTATTTTGATATCCCGCGTTAATCCCGGATTCAAGATTCCATTTTCCTCTTTCAATTAAATGATTAACATTAAAATCGTTGGTTACCAGTTCCAAATCCAGTGCAGCCTTTTTATTGAGCTCTTCGGTACGTCTTATATCGTATTCCTTTCTGTGGTTATATTGTAAACTGTACGTTGCAGTAATTTTCCCAAAGTTTTCGAATCTTTTATACCCGGAAACTTTTGCTATATGGTGTTCAATTTCCTGTCTTGGATTTCCCACTTCATAGCTGAAATCTCTCTGATAAAAAGGCTCCGGTGCTGTAAGTGCTCTCAGTAAATCTTCAGAATTACCCACATGGGAGCTTCTAAGAATTCCTATAGAACTTTTGGTAAGATAATAATCGAAAGAAAAACCATGATTAAAATTCATTTTCTGAACCCCAAAATTAAATCCTGAAGTTTCTGCACCTGTATTCATAAGACCATATTCCGGAGCTTCCAGATCGCCAAGTTTTTTGTAGCTTCCGTTGGTTTTTACTGCCCATCCGTTTTCCCATGTTTTTGCGAGTTTTACACTGAGATTAGCTCCTTTTCCGTTAGAGATGCCCGAAAGGGAAACATTTCCCATAATGGTATCTTTTTTAGGAAGAATCTGTGGTTGCAGAACTACAACCCCGCCTACTGCTCCACTGCCGTATTTTAGAGCAGAAGCTCCTTTTACCACATCCACATGCTCGAAATTATTAACATCTACATTCGGTGCATGTTCTACGCCCCATTCCTGTTCGGCAAGTTTTACACCATCATTAAGAATGGAAACTCTACTTCCGTACAAGCCGTGGATAATCGGTTTGCTAATGTTATTTCCTGTTTTAAGAACATTTACACCCGAAATATTGGTTAAAAGATTTCCTAAATTTTCGGTTACATTTCTGGAAATTGTAGATTGGTCTATTGTTTTTACGACCATACTCCCATTATTCTTATGGCTTCCGTGTATTGTTACCATTTCAATGTCCTGAACATGATGTTCTAAAGTAATGGTAATATATATATCCTTTGTAACTTCTATATTTTCAGTATAATCGTTACAATCGGGATGCTTAGCAATGAGCTTATAATTTCCGGCTGGAATTTTCTCGAAAGAAAACTGCCCGTTTTTATCGGTTTTGGCAGAATACTCTCCTATGTAAACTTCTGCATTTCCCAGCTTAGTTTTGTCATGAAAATCCTGCACGATACCTTTTACAGTAAAAGATTTTTGCGCATTAATATTGACTAATCCTGTAAGGATCAGCAAAAAACTTACGATCAATTTCATAGTTAAATCAATTGAATGATATGATCTGAAATATTGAAAACATTAGCGTATTTCAACACATCAAATTCATTTTTCGTTAAAAAAAAGGTTTAAATTTTTGGTAGGTCGAATTGAAAAATTCAGAACTTTTAAGCCGGATTACGAAAGATATTCTACAAATAATCTAAAACATCATCAATAAAGAGAATCATTTATTTCGTTTTTAAAATTGAAATAAAAATCATCACTCAATTAGTTTGAATAAAATATTTCAGAAGTTATGATTATTGAATACCTTCAATCATATTTTAAATGAATATCCGTAATTTATCATAACTTTTGTATATTTGTAGTAATCAAACAATTAGATATGAATTTATTCAGTTTTTCAGCACATTTTGGGACAGAAG
>NZ_JADQBD010000024.1:0-39226 GCF_017808115.1 Chryseobacterium sp. RR2-3-20
CTGTCCCAAAATGTGCTGAAAAACTGAATAAATTCATATCTAATTGTTTGATTACTACAAATATACAAAAGTTATGATAAATTACGGATATTCATAAATTATTACATCAATTGTTTTTGATTTTAATACATTTAGAAAAATTTTAAAATTCTCTATTAATAATTATATATTCATGAAAAAAGTAATCAATATTTCAATGATTGCCTTGTTTACTATAACTTTTGTATCATGTAAAAAAGAAGGAAACAAAGCGGTAATCAAAAAAGATAATTCTCAAGAAACTGTACTTGCAGACAACGGAGAGGTAGATTCTACTGTAGGATACAATACTGATATAAATGGAAATAAATCTATTAAGACTGATTATGTTTACCAAGCAACAGATGGCAGTCCGGTAAAAGTAATTTTCGATTACAACCCGGATGACAGAAATGTTTCGATAAGAAGTAATAATAAAACTTTCATTCTCAAAAAAGCAGAAGCAAAACCCAATGAAACGGT
Source organism: Chryseobacterium sp. RR2-3-20 (assembly GCF_017808115.1). NCBI lineage: Bacteria > Pseudomonadati > Bacteroidota > Flavobacteriia > Flavobacteriales > Weeksellaceae > Chryseobacterium > Chryseobacterium sp. RR2-3-20. Next base: position 502 of record NZ_JADQBD010000024.1, read on the forward strand.
TTATGAAAAGGAAGATATGAAAGCAACTGTAAAAGGAGACAGTTTGGTTATTCGCCAAGGAGATAATGTTATACAGTTGGTGAAAACAAGATTATAAAGCACAAAAAAACCGTTCAGAATTCTGAACGGTTTTTTATATGTCTGAGAATATTTTATTATTCTTCAGTTTTTTCCTCTGTAGAATCAGCAGCTTCAGCAGTTGGCTCAGCAGCTTTTTCTTCTACTACAGGAGCTTCAGCAACTACAGCTTCTTTTTTAGCTGTTGTAGATCTTCTGCTTCTTCTTGTAGTCTTTTTCTCTTCAGCATTAGGGTTGTAAAGTTCGTTGAAATCTACTAACTCTATTAAAGCTGTATCTGCAGCATCACCAGGTCTGAAACCAGTCTTGATGATTCTCGTATAACCACCGTTTCTTTCAGCGATTTTTGGAGCTACAGTTCTGAACAATTCAGTAACTGCTTCTTTATTCTGAAGATAAGAGAAAACTGTTCTTCTATTGTGTGTAGTATCTTCTTTTGCTTTAGTTAATAGAGGTTCAACGTATACTCTCAAAGCTTTCGCTTTAGCAACAGTAGTGTTGATTCTTTTATGCTCAATTAGAGAACAAGCCATATTAGAAAGCAAAGCACTTCTGTGAGAAGCCGTTCTTCCTAAGTGATTGAATTTTTTACCGTGTCTCATTATTAATTATTTATCAGCGTCTAATTTATATTTTGCAACGTCGAAACCGAAGTTAAGACCTTTTGAATGCACCAATTCTTCTAGTTCTGTCAAAGATTTTTTACCAAAATTTCTGAATTTCATCAAATCAGACTTACTGTAAGAAACCAATTCTCCAAGAGTTTCTACTTCAGCTGCTTTAAGACAGTTAAGGGCTCTTACAGAAAGATCCATATCTGCTAATTTAGACTTAAGTAATTGTCTTGTATGAAGAGTTTCTTCATCGTACTGAATAGATGCTTTTACAGCTTCAGTTTCTAGAGTAATTCTCTCATCAGAGAACAACATGAAGTGATAAATTAATATCTTAGAAGCTTCAGTTAAAGCATTCTGTGGGCTAATAGACCCATCAGTTTCTATATCTAATACAAGTTTTTCGTAGTCTGTTTTTTGCTCTACACGGTAATTTTCAATACTATACTGTACTTTTTTAATCGGCGTAAAGATAGAGTCGATAGCAATAGTTCCTACAGGAGCATTGTTAGACTTATTTTGTTCAGAAGGAACGTACCCTCTTCCCTTTTCTATATTAAACGTAATTTCAAAAGTAACATCAGAGTTTAGATTACAGATCAATAATTCTGGATTCAAAATTTCAAATCCGCTGATTGACTGTCCTAAATCTCCAGCAGTAATAGCAGTTTTACCTGAAACTTTAGCAACAACCTGCTCAGAAGCTTGGTTTTCTGCTGTAGCTTTAAGTCTTACCTGCTTAAGGTTAAGAATAATTTCAGTAACGTCTTCAATTACTCCCGGGATAGTTGAAAATTCGTGCTCTACACCTTCTATTTTGATAGATGAAATAGCGTATCCTTCCAGAGAAGAAAGCAACACTCTTCTCAAAGCATTACCGATTGTAAGCCCGAAACCTGGTTCTAGAGGTCTGAATTCGAATTGACCTTTAAATTCATCAGAGTTAAGTAGGATTACTTTATCGGGTTTTATGAATTGTAAAATTGCCATATTATTGGGTTGAGCAAAAATTTGATTAAAAAATTATTTAGAGTAAAGTTCGACGATCAACTGTTCCTTGATGTCTTCCGGGATTTGGATTCTTTCCGGAGCAGAAATGAAAGTACCTTCTTTCTTCTCGTCGTTGAATTGTAACCACTCGTAGTTTGCTTTTGAAGCCAAAGCATCAGCAACAACTTCTAAAGATTTAGATTTTTCTCTTACTGTGATTACATCTCCCGCTTTTACTAAATAAGATGGAATGTTTAGAATTTCACCGTTTACAGTAATGTGTCTGTGAGAAACCAATTGTCTTGCTCCTGCTCTTGTTTTAGCAAAACCTAATCTGTAAACTACGTTATCTAGTCTAGATTCGCAAAGTTGCAAAAGAACTTCACCGGTTACACCTTTACTTCTGTGTGCTTTTTCGAAAAGGTTAGAAAATTGTCTTTCTAAAATACCGTAAGTATATTTAGCTTTTTGCTTTTCAGCTAACTGAACTGCATATTCCGATTTTTTAGCACCTCTTCTTTTGTTAGGACCGTGTTGTCCTGGTGGTTGGTTTTTTCTTTTTTCGAAGTTTTTATCATCTCCGTAGATTGCAGCACCAAACTTTCTAGCAATCTTAGTTTTAGGTCCAATATATCTTGCCATAATGGGTAAATTCTAAAAATTAAACTCTTCTTCTTTTCGGTGGTCTACATCCATTGTGTGGCATAGGAGTCACATCAATGATTTCGCTAACTTCAATACCTGAATTGTGAATAGTTCTGATAGCAGATTCTCTACCTGCACCTGGACCTTTCACATACACCTTTACTCTTCTAAGACCAGCTTCGTGAGCTACAGCAGAGCAATTTTCTGCTGCCATTTGAGCAGCGAATGGAGTATTCTTTTTAGAACCTCTGAAACCCATTTTACCGGCAGAAGCCCAAGAGATAACCTCTCCGTTTTTATTTGTTAAAGAAATGATGATGTTATTGAAAGAAGCTTGGATATGCGCTTCACCAATAGCCTCAACTTTTACTTTTCTTTTTTTAACTACTTTTGTCTGTTTTGCCATAATTCCTAACGATTATTTACTTGCCTTTTTCTTGTTAGCAACTGTTTTTCTCTTTCCTTTACGGGTTCTAGAGTTGTTTTTCGTTCTCTGGCCTCTTAAAGGTAATCCTAGTCTGTGACGTATTCCTCGTTGGCATCCTATGTCCATCAATCTCTTGATGTTCAATTGCACTTCAGATCTTAATTCTCCTTCTACTTTAATGTTTTCAGAGATGTATGTTCTGATTGCAGCCAATTCATCGTCATTCCATTCGTTGACTTTCTTGTCTTCGCTGATACCGGCAGCTTTAAGGATTTCAGAAGAAGTACTTCTTCCGATTCCGTAGATGTAAGTTAAGCCGATAACGCCTCTTTTGTTTTTTGGTAAATCAATACCTGAAATTCTCGCCATAATTTAATTTTAGCCTTGTCTTTGTTTAAATTTTGGGTTTTTCTTGTTGATTACAAATAGAACGCCTTTTCTGCGAACGATTTTGCAATCAGCACTTCTTTTTTTAATTGATGCTCTAACTTTCATTTGATAGTATTTATTTTTTTACTAACATATAAGATTGTTACATCTTATTTTTTAGTATTTATTTTCAACAATAGCCAAATGGAAACATAAGAATCCATTTGGCACTTGTTTTTTAGTATCTAAATGTAATTCTCCCTTTTGATAAATCGTAAGGAGACATTTCTAATTTTACCTTATCTCCAGGTAACAGTTTAATGTAATGCATACGCATCTTACCAGAAATATGAGCAATAAGTACATGCCCATTCTCTAACTCTACACGAAACTGGGCGTTGGAAAGAGCTTCCGTAATTACGCCATCCTGCTCAATATGTTTTTGTTTTGCCATAAATTAATATCCAGTCGATCTTGATAATTTAGACTGCATTAAGCCATCATAATGATGATTCAGCAGATAAGTATTAATCTGTTGAACAGTATCGAGTACTACTCCAACCATAATTAACAACGATGTACCTCCGAAGAACAGGGCAAACGCATCTGTCTGAACAAGACTTCCATGCACTATTGCCGGAAGGACTGCAAAGATAGATAAAAAAATCGCACCTGGCAAGGTAATTTTTGATAAAATATCATCAAGGTAATCTGCCGTTTCTTTACCTGGTCTTACTTTAGGTACCAAACCACCATTTCTCTTAAGATCGTCGGCCATTTGGTTTACCGGAATTGTAATTGCAGTATAGAAAAACGAGAAGATAATAATTAATAAAGCAAACAATACATTGTATTGCCAGCTGAATACATTTTTAAAACCTGCAAGGAAAGTGTTAGATTCGTCAAATTTAGTAAGCAATCCTGGAACAAACATTAATGCTTGTGCAAAGATAATCGGCATTACACCGGCTGCATTTACTTTTAACGGAATCCACTGTCTTGCACCCTGCATAAGATTTCTATTTACACCTCCTCTCGCTTGAGCTCTGCTTACGTACTGAATAGGAATTTTTCTTACCGCAACAGATAACACTACTGCTAAAAGAACCACCAACATCCAGAATATTACTTCAACAAGAATCATGATAGAACCTAATCCTCCTTTTCCGTTCTGTACTGCTACTTCCTGTACAAATGCTTCTGGTAATCTAGACAAAATACCCACCATAATTAGGATGGATATACCGTTACCGATACCTTTGTCTGTAATTTTTTCACCAAGCCACATTGCAAATACAGATCCTGCAACCAAGATTACAATACTTGGTAACCAAAACATAATTGAATTAGGATCTATAAGATAAGCAGACTGGAACTTATCATAAGGTAAAAATAATCCTGTAATAGATCCCAAATAAGAAGGAGCTTGTACAAGACAAACGCCAATTGTTAACCATCTGGTAATCTGATTAAGGGTATTTCTTCCTGATTCTCCGTCTTTCTGAAGTTTCTGAAGATAAGGAATAGCCATCCCCATCAACTGAACAATAATAGAAGCAGAAATATAAGGCATAATCCCTAACGCCATTACAGAAGCGTGGCTGAAAGCTCCTCCCGTAAACGACGAAAGCAAGCCAAGGAGACCTGCTCCTTGCTTGTTACCGCCCTGACTTTTATAATGCTCTAAGAGATCTCCCACTTCTGCAAGGTTAATTGCAGGTAGAGAGATATAAGATGCGAATCTATACACAAGGATAATACCCAAAGTAAAGAGAATTTTATCTCTAAGTTCTTTAAGGCTCCAAATATTCTTAAGGGTTTGTATAAATTCTTTCATTAGTAATTATTATAAGGTAATTGCTTTCCCACCTGCTTTAGAAATTAATTCCTCAGCAGATTTAGTGAATTTGTCAGCAGAAATCGAAACCGCAGATTTCAATTCTCCTCTACCCATAATTTTCACTAATTCATTTTTAGAAGCTAATCCGTTTTGTACCAAAACTTCTTTTGTAATATCTCCAGTGATAGATTTATTTTCAATTAAAGTTTGAATACTGTCTAGATTGATTGCTCTGAATTCTTTTCTGTTTACGTTTTTGAAACCGAATTTAGGTAATCTTCTTTGCAAAGGCATCTGTCCACCTTCGAAACCGATTTTCTGAGAATAACCAGCTCTAGCTTTCTGACCTTTGTGACCTTTTGTAGAAGTACCACCTTTACCACTACCTTGTCCTCTACCAATTCTCTTCGAATTGAATGTAGAACCTGCAGCTGGTTTTATATTATTTAAATTCATTGTAGTATTTGATTTAAAGATTTAAAGATTAAGAAATTAAGTAAATCTCAATTCCTTAATCATTTAATTTTTTAATTATTTCTGAACTTCAAGTAAGTGACTTACTGCAGCTATCATTCCTAAAATAGAAGGAGTAGCTTCATGTTCTACAACTTGGTGAAGTTTCTTAAATCCTAATGCTTCAAGCGTTCTCTTTTGGGTTTTTGTTCTACCAATAGCGCTTCTTACTTGCTTTACTTTAATTGTTGCCATTGTTTTAAATATTAACCGTTAAACACTTTAGTTAAAGAAACTCCTCTCATTCTAGCAATTTCTTCAGGTCTTCTGATATCCAATAACGCTTTGAAAGTAGCTTTCACTACGTTATGAGGGTTTGAAGATCCTTTAGATTTTGAAAGAATATCGTGAATACCAGCAGATTCTAGTACCGCTCTTACAGCACCACCGGCGATAAGCCCTGTACCGTGAGAAGCTGGTCTCAAGAAGATATCTGCACCACCATATCTAGCAGTAGTTTGGTGAGGGATACTGTGGTTCATTACAGGAACTTTCACTAAGTTTTTCTTAGCATCTTCTACCGCTTTAGCAATAGCAGAAGCAACTTCCTTAGATTTTCCTAAACCAAATCCGATAGTACCAGCTTCGTCTCCTACTACAACAATAGCAGAAAATCCGAAAGCTCTACCTCCTTTTGTTACTTTTGTTACTCTGTTAACAGCTACGAGACGATCTTTAAGTTCTAATCCTCCCGGTTTTACTCTTTCTATATTATCTAGTCCTAACATATTTCCGAAATTTAATGATTAGAATTTAAGTCCTCCTTCTCTCGCACCATCAGCAAGAGCCTTAACTCTTCCGTGATATACGAAACCGTTTCTATCAAATACAATATTTTCGATTCCTGCAGCGATTGCTTTAGCAGCAATTGCTTTACCTACCGCAGCAGAAACTTCAGTTTTTGTTCCATTAGCGTCTACTCCTTTCTCTCTAGAAGAAGCAGAAACTAAAGTTTTACCGTCTTTATCGTTGATTAACTGAGCGTAAATTTCTTTATTACTTTTGTATACAGATAATCTTGGCAATTCAGAAGATCCTGAGATTTTTCCTCTTACTCTTCTTTTTATTCTTATTCTTTTTTCTAATTTACTTAGTGCCATTTTCTTAAATTTTATTAAGCAGATTTACCAGCTTTACGTCTAACATTTTCACCAACGAATCTTACCCCTTTACCTTTGTACGGTTCAGGTTTTCTGAATGAACGGATTTTAGCAGCCACCATTCCAAGAAGTTGCTTATCGTAAGACGTTAAAGTAATAATTGGATTTTTACCTTTTTCAGTCAATGTATCAACTTTTACTTCATTTGGAAGTTCTAGTACAATACCGTGAGAGAAACCTAAAGCCAATTCAAGTTTTTGACCTGAATGAGAAGCTCTGTATCCTACTCCCACTAGTTCTAGTTTCTTTTCGAAACCTGTATTAACACCAGTGATCATGTTATTGATCAACGCTCTGTATAAACCGTGAAGCGCTCTGTGTTGTTTAGCATCAGATGGTCTGTTTACTGTAAGTTCTCCATCTTTTTGCTCTAAAGTAATTCCTTCTGTAAGTTCCTGAGAAAGTTCTCCTTTTGGACCTTTAACTGTTACTACACTTTCTTTTTCAGTGATGGTAACACCAGCAGGAATTGTTATAATTGCTTTACCAATTCTTGACATTTTCCTTTGATTAAAAATTAATAAACATAGCAGATTACTTCACCGCCTACTTTCTCTTCTCTAGCTTTCTTGTCAGTCATTACTCCTTTAGAAGTAGAGATGATAGAAATACCCAAACCGTTTAGTACTCTTGGAAGTTCACCTGAACCTTTGTACTGTCTCAAACCTGGTCTTGAAGCTCTTTGGATAGACTTAATAGCCGGTTTGTTGGTTTGCTTGTCGTACTTTAAAGCGATTTTGATCGTTCCTTGTACAGAGTTATCCTCAAACTTGTAGTTTAAGATATACCCCTGATCAAATAAGATCTTAGTAATCTCCTTTTTGATTTTCGATGCAGGAATTTCCACCACTTTGTGGCCTGCGCTTTGTGCGTTCCTTACTCTAGTTAGGAAATCTGAAATTGGATCTGTTACCATTTCTTTGTTTTAAATTATTGGTTTAATGACAACCAGTATTGAAAAGACTTGAAGATTAAAGATTATATAGCTCCGAATAGTTCTTCACCTAATCTCTTTACCTGCAGTATCTCAACAACTTAATTGCCACTTTGATTTTTTTATAATTTCATTTTATTCTAATAAACATAGCCAAAACGAAGATTAGTCTGTCAGAAAAACAAAAATTTTCCTGAGCGGGTGCAAAAGTACAAAAAAAATAATAATAATTTATTTTTTTCTTTGTCTCTAAACCGACTTAATTTTGTACTCTATTTATTAAAATACAGCTGACTTATAAAAATATAGAAGTCAGCTGTAAAATTTTTATTGCTTACCAACTAGCTTTTTTAACTCCCGGGATAAGACCGTTGTTTGCCATTTCTCTGAAAGTTACTCTGGAAATACCAAACGTTCTCATGTATCCTCTTGGTCTACCTGTCAATTTACATCTGTTGTGTAATCTTACAGGAGATGCATTTTTAGGAAGTTTTTGCAATGCTTCGTAATCTCCGGCTTCTTTCAAAGCTTTTCTTTTCTCAGCATATTTAGCTACAGTAGCTTCTCTTTTGCGCTCACGCGCTTTCATTGATTCTTTAGCCATTTCTTAGTTCTTTTTGAACGGTAAACCGAAGTGAGTTAATAATGCTTTAGCTTCTTTATCTGTTTTTGCTGTAGTAACGAAAGTGATGTCCATCCCTTGGATTTTTTTCACTTTATCGATTACGATTTCAGGGAAGATAATTTGCTCAGTAATACCTAAGTTATAGTTACCTCTACCGTCGAAACCTTCAGCTTTAATACCAGAGAAATCTCTAATACGTGGCAAAGCAGAAGATGTTAATCTATCTAAGAATTCGTACATTTTGTTAGCTCTAAGTGTAACCTTAGCTCCAACAGGCATACCTTTTCTTAATTTGAAAGCAGCTTCGTCTTTTTTAGAGATTGTACCAACAGCCTTTTGACCAGTGATATTTGAAAGTTCTTCTACAGCATAATCGATAATTTTTTTATCTGCAGTAGCATCTCCTAAACCTTGAGATAAAATAATTTTCTCTAATTTAGGTACTTGCATTACCGATTTATATCCGAATTCTTCCATCATTGCAGGAACAATCGTTTCTTTATATGCTTTTTTGGGTCTTGCTATATATTCCATGTGTTCTTAAAAATTATAAAGTTTCACCCGTTTTTTTGTTGATTCTTACTTTCTTATCTCCTTCGATTTTGAAACCTACTTTGATCGCTTTTCCGTCTTTACCAACTAAAGCTACGTTTGAGATATGAATAGAAGCTTCCTTCTCAGTGATTCCTCCTTGAGGATTAGAAGCTGAAGGCTTAACGTGTTTTTTAACGATGTTAAGTCCTGCAACGATAACTCTAGGGTCTCTTCCTTCTTTTTTGATCACTTCAATAACTTCACCTGTACCACCTTTAAGACCTTTCTTACCGGTAGTTACGATTACGTTATCTCCTCTTTTTATTTTTAACTTTGACATTTTTTTTAAAATTTTAAATATTAAAGTACTTCAGGAGCTAATGAAATGATTTTCATATATTCTTTGTCTCTCAACTCACGGGCAACCGGTCCGAAAACACGAGTTCCTCTCATTTCTCCTGCTGCATTTAGCAATACACAAGCATTGTCTTCGAATTTGATGTATGAACCATCTTTTCTTCTTACTGCTTTTTTAGTTCTTACTACTACAGCTTTAGATACCTGACCTTTCTTAGCGTTTCCTGATGGTGTAGAATCTTTGATAGTAACAACGATTTTATCACCAACTGAAGCATATCTTCTTCTGGTTCCTCCCAGAACTCTGATAACCAATACTTCTTTAGCACCTGTGTTATCAGCAACTTTTAATCTTGATTCTGTTTGTAACATTATTACTTAGCTTTTTCAATGATTCTTACTAATCTCCATCTTTTGTTCTTGCTCAAAGGTCTAGTTTCTTGGATCAAAACTGTATCTCCTTCTGCGCATTCGTTGTTTTCGTCGTGTGCAGTATATTTTTTCGTTTTCAAAACGAATTTACCGTACATCGGGTGCTTTACTCTCGTAGTTTCGCTAACAACAATAGTTTTTTCCATTTTATTGCTGGAAACCACTCCGATTCTTTCTTTTCTTAAATTTCTATCCATTGTAAAATGAAATTATTGTTTGTTAGTTAACTCAGTGTTTAATCTTGCGATTGTTTTTCTCAAATCTCTGATTTGGATCGGGTTTTCAAGCGGACTGATTTTGTGAGCTAATTTCATTTTTGTAAATTCAGCTTTAGCTTCAGCCAGTTTATTTTGAAGATCTCCCGCGCTTAGATTTTTAATTTCAGCTTTTTTCATTATATTCAGAGATTAAAGAGGTTTAACAAAATCGTTAGCAACTACAAATTTGGTCACTACAGGTAGTTTTTGAGCGGCAAGTCTAAGAGCTTCTTTCGCAACTTCGTAAGGTACTCCTCCTACTTCAAACATAATTCTACCTGGTTTTACTACAGCTACCCAATATTCCACAGCACCTTTACCTTTACCCATACGTACTTCGGCTGGTTTCTTGGTAATTGGCTTATCTGGGAAGATTTTAATCCATAGCTGACCTTCTCTCTTCATATATCTTGTCGCAGCGATACGAGCTGCTTCAATTTGTCTTGCTGTAATCCAAGCTCCTTCTAATGCTTTGATTCCGAAAGTTCCGTACGCTAACTGAGATCCTCTCTGTGCGTCTCCTTTCATCTTCATTTTATGAACCTTACGGAACTTGGTTCTTTTTGGTTGTAACATAATTCTAATTTAGATGTTAGATGTTAGATGTTAGATGTTAGATAAAATTGAATTCAGTTCTTGTAACGGAAGATCTAATTTCTAGTTTCTATCTTCTAACTTCTAATTAATTATTATTGTTATTATTGTTTCTTCTTGGCTTTCTATCTCCACCTCTATCGTTTCTTTCTCCTCTACCTCCAGCTGGTGCTTTTTTCTGTTGTCCTACTAGTGGGGAAAGTTCTCTTTTACCGTAAACTTCACCTTTCATAATCCAAACTTTTACACCTAGCTTTCCGTACTGAGTTAAAGCTTCACCGATATGATAGTCGATATCTGCTCTGAAAGTTGACAATGGAATTCTTCCGTCTTTGAAAGATTCTGATCTTGCCATTTCAGCTCCGTTCAATCTACCAGAGATTTGAACTTTGATTCCTTCAGCTCCCATTCTCATTGTAGAAGCAATTGCCATTTTCACAGCTCTTCTATAAGAGATACGGTTCTCGATTTGTTTAGCAATGCTGTCTGCAACTAATACTGCATCAAGTTCAGGTCTTTTGATTTCGAAGATGTTGATCTGAATATCCTTTTTAGTCAATTTTTTCAACTCTTCTTTCAATTTATCAACTTCCTGACCACCTTTACCGATAATTAATCCTGGTCTTGCAGTAGTAATTGTAACGGTTACTAATTTTAATGTTCTTTCAATAAAAATTCTTGAAATACCACCTTTAGATAATCTTGCTTCAAGGTATCTTCTGATTTTGTAGTCTTCTGCGATTCTGTCTCCATAATCGTTTCCGCCAAACCAGTTAGAATCCCATCCTCTGATGATACCTAATCTGTTACCAATTGGATTTGTCTTCTGTCCCATACCTTGATTAATTTTCTTTTGTACCTAAGATTAGCGTAATGTGGTTTGATCTTTTTCTGATTCTGTACCCTCTACCTTGTGGAGCTGGTCTTAGTCTCTTCAATTGTCTTGCACTGTCTACAAAAATTTCTTTAACGATAAGGTTTGCCTCTTCAATATCAGCACCTTCGTTTTTAGTTTGCCAGTTTGCCATTGCAGAAAGTAATACTTTCTCCAATTTGTTTGACGCATCTTTTTTAGAATATTTTAGAATGCTTAAAGCTTTTTCTACTTCAACTCCTCTGATGATATCAGCTACCAATCTCATTTTTCTAGGAGAAGACGGGCAATCGTTGTGTAACGCTTTCGCTACATCCTGATTCGTTAATTTACGTGCTAAAGCACTTTCTCTTTTTCTTGATCCCATGATTATCTGCTTCCTTTGTTTTTGTTACCACCATGACCTCTGAAAGATCTTGTTGGAGAAAATTCGCCTAACTTGTGACCTACCATGTTTTCTGTAACATATACAGGGATAAAAGATTTCCCGTTGTGTACAGCAATAGTTTGTCCTACGAAGTCCGGAGAAATCATTGATGCTCTAGACCAAGTTTTAATAACAGTCTTTTTACCAGACTCAATATTTGCCTGAACCTTCTTATCTAAAGTATGATGAATGAATGGTCCTTTTTTAAGTGATCTTGCCATAATTATTTTCTTTTAGATACGATGTAACGGTTAGACACTTTGTTTTTCTTTCTAGTTTTGTAACCTTTAGATGGTTTACCGTTTCTAGATCTTGGGTGACCTCCAGAAGAACGTCCTTCACCACCTCCCATTGGGTGATCTACAGGGTTCATTACAACTGCTCTTGTTCTAGGTCTTCTACCTAACCATCTGCTTCTACCAGCCTTACCTGATACCGTTAATTGGTGATCTGAGTTAGAAACAGATCCAATCATAGCCATACATTCAGTAAGGATCATTCTAGATTCTCCTGAAGGCAATTTAATGATTGCATATTTTCCGTCTCTTGAAGTAAGTTGAGCTGAAGAACCCGCACTTCTTGCTAAAATAGCACCTTGTCCAGGTTTCATTTCAACACAAGAAATTACAGTACCCAATGGAATGTTTTTCAATTTCATTGCGTTACCTACGTTTGGTTCTACGCTTTCACCTGAAACTACTTTCTGATCTACTTTAATACCGTTTGGAGCGATGATGTATCTCTTCTCTCCGTCTGCGTACTCTAATAAAGCGATAAATGCAGTTCTGTTTGGATCGTATTCTACAGATTTTACAGTTGCTTCAACGTTTGCTTTGTTTCTTTTGAAGTCGATAATTCTGTATTTCTTTTTGTGTCCACCTCCGGTGTAACGCATGGTCATTTTACCTGTTTGGTTACGTCCACCTGACTTTTTAATACCAACTGTTAGAGATTTCTCTGGTTTGTTGGTAGTAATTTCCTCAAAATTGTTTACAATTCTGAATCTCTGTCCCGGGGTGATAGGTTTTAATTTTCTAACAGACATTACTATTATTTATAATTAATAATTAATTTACAGCAAAAATATCGATAACCTCACCTTCAGCAAGTTTGATTACCGCTTTTTTCAATTTGTTTGTCTTTCCTACTTGAAGACCTTTTTTAGTGTACTTTGAAGAAACCTTCGGCGCATAAATCATTGTGTTAACGTCTGCTACTTTTACACCGTAAGCCGCTTCAACAGCTTTTTTAATCTGGATTTTATTCGCCTTAGTATCTACTAAGAAAGAATAAGAACCTCTTAAATCTGTAAGGTAATTAGCCTTTTCTGAAATAACTGGTTTAATAATAATAGACATGACTTATTTCTTTAAATTTTCTTGGAATTTCTCGATAGCACCTTCTAAAAATACGATCTCACCTGCGTTAATTAGGTCGTAAGAACTAATTTCGTTGTAAGCAAGAACTTTAGTTTTAGGTAGGTTTCTTGAAGACAAATAAACATTTTTGTTTGCTTCATCTAAGATGTAAAGAGATTTTTTACCTTCGAATCCTAAAGCGTTATTGATGTTGATAAACTCTTTAGTCTTAGGAGTTTCGAAATTGAAAGCCTCTAATACTTTAATGCTGTTATCTCTCATTTTTTGAGAAAGAACAGATTTTTTAGCTAATCTCTTAAGCGCTTTGTTCAATTTGAATCTGTAATCTCTTGGTTTTGGTCCGAATACTCTACCTCCACCTCTGAAAGTTGGAGATTTAATATCACCATATCTAGCAGAACCAGATCCTTTTTGCTTCTTAAGTTTTTTAGTGGAAGCAGTAATTTCGCTTCTTTCTTTTGCTTTATGAGTTCCTTGTCTTTGTGCAGCAAGGTACTGTTTTACTTCTAAGTAAACCGCGTGCTGATTTGGCTCAATTCCGAATACTGTTTCGTCTAGAGTTACTTTTCTTCCGGTCTCTTTTCCTGATGTATTTAATACTACTAGTTCCATTTTCTGATAATTACATAAGAATTTTTAGCTCCCGGAACAGCACCTTTTACTACTAAAAGATTTTGTTCTTGATCCACTTTTAACACCTGAAGGTTTTGTACAGTTACCTGCTTACCTCCCATTCTACCAGCCATTCTCATCCCTTTGAATACTCTTGAAGGGTCTGAACCAGCACCGATAGAACCTGGAGCTCTAAGCCTGTTGTGCTGACCATGAGTTGCCTGCATTACACCTCCAAAACCGTGTCTTTTAACAACACCTTGGAAACCTTTACCTTTAGAAGTACCTGTAACGTCAACATATTCCCCTTCTAGGAATAAATCAACTTTTACTTCTTCTCCTACTTTTACTTCGTCTACGAACTCTCTGTAGAATTCTACCAACTTAGCTTTAGGAGCCGAACCAGCCTTTTTGAAATGACCAGCTAACGCTTTACCAACGTTCTTCTCACTCTTGTCATCGAAACCTAATTGAACTGACTTATAACCGTCCTTTTCAATGGTTCTGACCTGTAAAACCGAGCATGGACCAGCTTGGATAACTGTACAAGGAATGTTTTTTCCTTCTTCGTTAAACAAAGATGTCATACCGATTTTTTTACCAATAATACCTGACATTATTTATATAATATGTTATAAAATTTTCTTGGGTTCACGGTCATTTTTCGGGTGCTCAAGTAATTACTAATTTTGAATTTAGGCATACTCCTCCCCTAAAATGAGTGTGCAAATTTATGAATAATATTTTATTTGACAAATATTTTCGATAAAATATTTTGATTTATAGAAAGTTAAATGATTTTTAACTTTATTTAAAACCATCCAAAGGATTTAGTATTTTTATCTGTCCTAAATTTCACTATGAAAAAAACTGCACTTCTTTTTTTTCTACTTCTATTATTTTCCTGCACAAAAAAGGAAAAACGCTCTTTTACCTTTTACTATTGGAAAACCAATCTTGCATTAGATAAACCAGAAAAAGATGCTTTATCTAAAGCCGATTACCCTTTTTTGTATACAAGATTTTTCGATGTTGATAAAATAAACGGCAAATTTGAACCTGTAGCGGTAATTAGCAAAAATCAGAATTTTGAAACTGAAAAAGAGATTGTCCCAACAGTTTTCATCACCAACAGAAGTTTTATTAATATTCAAAAAAAAGAAATTCCTTTTTTGGCAGAGAAAATAAATACTTTAATTAAAAAGAAAATTACAGATTACCAGCTTAAAGCAAATGGAGAAATTCAAATTGACTGCGACTGGACACCAGGAACAAAAGAGGATTATTTTGAGTTTCTAAAACAGTTAAAAAAGATTTCTCAGAAAGAAATTACCTGCACTTTGCGTCTACATCAGGTAAAAGACAAAGAAACATCCGGAATACCGCCTGTTGACAAAGTATATCTCATGTGCTATTCTACTTCATCACCACTGGAAAATTCGGACAAAAACTCTATTCTGGATTTGAATATTATGAAAAGTTATTTATCTAAACTTGAAGACTATCCCATAAAAAAAATAGAAGTTGCGCTGCCTATTTATTCATGGGGAATTGTAACCAATCATTTAGGAAAACACAAACTGATTAATGCTCTTTCAACTAAAGATTTAAATCATCCTGATTTCAAAAAAATATCAGCCAATGAGGCCGAAGTTTTAAAAGATGGATTTTATTTCGGCAACTTTCTCAATAAAGGCTTCCAAATAAAAGTAGAAGAAATTTCTGAAAAACAACTTCATAATGCTATTCAGTTCTTAGATCAAAAAATAGGGAACTATACCATTGTATATTATCAATTAGACAGTAAATTTGTAGAGAACCGATCTTTTTAAATATTGAGAATCATAAATTTGATTTCAAAGAAATGGTTAAAGTATCCTAAGTACAAAAAACATTCTTTCATTAGCAGAAAGAACCAACCAACACTAACAAAATATTATGAAAAAACACATTATTTCATTGGCTGCAATATCGCTTTTTTATATTAATACACAAGCGTGCGCTTGGTCTGATCCGGACAGCGATTATTTCAATCTTTTTACGCAGAGCATCATAAAAGATAAATCTTATCTTCCATTTCTCCACAATTATTCTTCAAGATTTTACACCGATTACAAACCTTCGCAGATTCCGGATGAAAACATTGAGTCTTGGCGTAAGTTTTTCGGAAACCAAATGAGTTATTCCGAAACAGATTATCTGGTGAACAAAATTGGTTTGAATGATTTAAATGAATTAAAAAAAGGCAGCCCAAACAATCCGTTATTAAACAAATTAGGAAACGGTTTTTACACTAAATATCGCGAAGCTATAGATTATTTAATCGAAGCAAAATATCTGGAACCTTACATGAGAATAAATTATGTGGAAGATGCCAATTCTTTTTACTATCGCGAGAACGAAAATACTAAAAATGCACAGCAATTAGATTACAGAAAAACAACTTCTGCCTTAATTTCTCTCTATAATGCAACAAAAAATCCCGAAATAAAGCAACGTTACGGATATCAACTCGTAAGATTAAATCATTATACTAGAAATTATGATGCTGCACTACAGGCTTTTAAAACTTACGTTTTGCCTAATAAATTGAAAGGTACAGTCTATTATATGGCTCTCGACCAATTAGCAGGAGCACAAAGAGGACTCGAAATGGGTAATGAAGCCAATTGGAATTTCTTTCAGGTTTTTATAAATTCAAAAAGCAGGAAAGAATCTGCTTTTGTATCGATGAAACTTTCAGATTCTGCTTCGTTCAGCAATGTTCTGAAAAGAGCTGCAAATAATGAAGAGAAAAACATGGCATATTTTCTTTTAGGATATGAAGATTTTACCAATCCTATTCCTATGATGGAAAAAATGTATGAAATAGATCCCGATTCTGAAATTCTAAAAGTTATGGCTGCAAGAAGTATTAATGAATTAGAAAGAAATTATCTTCCTACTTATTATTATGCTTCGAAAGACAGTAATATCAATTCAGACAAAAAAGAACATACTGGCGAAACCGAAAAAAAAGAAATAGAGAAAAAAGAACTGAGCTTCTGGCAGAAAATTGTTCTTTTCTTCAAAAACCTTTTTGGTGGAAAAAAATCGGATAAAACCAATGAAAAATCTGAACAGAGTAACGATGAACTGTTTGAAAATCCGGACAGAATCCCTACTTACATTAAAAATAATGCCTACTATTATTCTCAAAACGAAAATGAAAAAGATTTTCTGAATGATCTTGAAAAATTCACATCAAAAACGAAAGAAAAATCTAAAGATGAATATTGGCAGATTGCAGACGCTTATTTAAAATTCCTAAAAAAAGATTATAAAGAAAGCAGGGAGATTTTATCTGAAATAAAAACCAACAATCCTGAATATCTGGAAGAAATTAAGAGAATGAAAGTTCTTAACGACATTGTTTCTCAGCCAAAAATAGATTCGGAATACGAAGATCATTTAATGAAAAACTATGCTGAATACTTCATTGAAAAACCACCTGTAAAAAAAGACAGCACCGAAATAAATGAATATGATTATTATGGTGAAGCTCCCTCCACAGCAGATTTTCTGAAAGATGTTCTTGCTAACCGCTATTTTCTTCAAGGTGAAGACGGAAAATCTTTTCTGATGAATAATAAACTTTCCGACTTGCAGTACAACCCAAATTCAGATTTAGTTAAAAGTGTTGAAGAATTTTACAGAAAACCGGACAAAACCAAATTCGAACAGCAAATAATTGCTAAAAATCTGGATGATGTAGGAAATATAGATGCATTTTTTGCTACCATTTACGGCGACAGAGCCATGAAACTTGCAGATTTCACTAAAGCCAAATCTTATTACCAAAAAGCTTTGAACTTTTCCGGAATTCCGAGAAACAACTACGAAAAATATAATTCTGAAACCGAAAAATATGAAAAGTTTGTTTACAACGGAGAAAATTACGACGGCTACAACAATATTCCGAATTTGGTTTTCGGACATAATGTTTGGGAAAGCTTCCAAAGTCCAGAAACAAAAAGTATGAAACCTGAAGATTATTCTGCCTTTCCGTTCATTAAACCCAAAATGAATAAACTGGAACTTGCGGACGCCATGATACAGTTGCAAAAAATAGGAACAGGTAAAGATGCCAAAGCAGCAAAAGCCAATCAGCTAATTGGAAATGTACTTTATAACACTTCTATCCTCGGTTATTACCGTGAGCTTTTTGTAATGGATGTCGACAACAGTAATGGTGGTAAATATGATTTCTGGACAACATCGACAGAAAGTCCATATCAATACTACTACAAAAACTTTTCTTCTGAAACATTTATTGAGCCGGATAATTTTGATCTTAGCATCAATTACTACCAAAAAGCTTTAAATATTAGTACGAATAGAGAAGAGAAAGCTCGGATTTTATTTCAAATGGCGAGTGCTGAACAAGGGAAATTTTATCAATATGAAGCAAAGCATCAAGCCAATATAGATTATGCCGATCCCAAATGGTCTGAAAAAACCGACGCTCAAGAAAAAGAAATGGCTCTCCTGAAAAATCAAAAATATCGAAATTATTTCACCCAGCTGAAAAACCAATATTCCGATACTGAAACTGCAAAAGAGCTATTGGGAAGCTGTACGTATTTCAGTTACTTTATAAAGAGATAATATTCTTAAATAAAAATATCTTCCTAAGTTGGAAGATATTTTTATTTAATGTCTCTATCAATAGGAACTAAAACCAATAAAAATCCTTTGGATAAAATATTTAAACAGACTCATTTTTCTGTTGTTTCTTCTGTAGCCATTCTTCATGTTTTCGTTTAAAGTAATCATGCTTATAATCCTGATTTCTTTGAGCCGCATCTATAGAATGTGAAGTATGAATGTCTTCATCTTTCTCCGCAAAATCTGCCAATTTTTCGTAGTAACAATGTAGCTGATCCAATTCTTTTTCGGTAAGATCTTCAATATCTACAATTCGGTTGCTAGCTTTTTCGTTTGCGGCAAGCAATTCATTCAGCTTTATCTGGATAGCTTTAGAATCTTTATTCTGTGCTTTTTGAATGAGGAAAACCATGAGAAAAGTAATAATCGTTGTCCCGGTGTTGATGACAAGTTGCCATGTTTCTGAATAATTAAAAACCGGTCCCGAAACCGCCCAAATAATGACAATAAGTGTGGCTCCTATAAAAGCATAAGAACTTCCCGTAAATTTTGTTGCCCAATCTGAAAATCGTTCAAATATACTTTTGTCTGACATATATTTTGTTTTTATTATGCTGTTAAATGTACACAAAAACTTTATACAATTCCTTTGCCTTTTATTAACTTCGAACTTATATTTCCAAAACTTTGTAAAAGTTATTTTTAAAATATAAAAAATCCCTCTTCTTTCGAAAAGGGATCATAAAAATATTAAAACAATTACTCTAATTCTAGAGGATTGTAAGGAATAGGCTTTAGTTTAATAGAGATTAGACTACCATCTTCATTATAAGCCTTACCAAGAAAAGCACCAGGATTTTCGAAATAAGCCTTCTGTACTTCTCTAAACTTGTCTCGACTAACTTTCAAAATTGACTCTTCATTTCTTACATAGATATCCATTGGAGTTTTATTAATTGCAATTGCAGAAAAATCGTAATCTCCATTTTCATCAGTAATTTTAAGAATTAACCCTGGTAATCCTTCAAAATTAGCCGGACCATCACTTTTTGGAATTTCTTCTGTGTACCATGCCAAATAATTTCTCCCTCTAAAATTAAGTTTTGCTGATTTACAAGAATACCCTAAAATATTACTTCTCTCGTTTGTAATTATCCAACTTTGCTTAGGAAAAGATTCTTGATACTCATATGTATTCGACATGATTTTATCTTGAACAAGAACAGTTCTTGACAAGAAATCTTTTAGAATTTTCTTTTTATAAATCACGTTAAACTTTCCTAATTCATTCACTTCTTTTGTACCCAAAGATTTCAATTTACTTTGTACCTTTTGAAGAGAATCTCTTTTTACGTTAGTTACATCCAAAAAATTTGAGAAATTATCCATATTTCAATAAAAAGTCCCTTGGGGAAGATTACAGTTTTTCTTGATGTTTTTAAAAAATAGTTAAATTTCCGAAAAAAAAATCCCTCTTCTTTCGAAAAGGGATTTATTATTTAATGTGTAGCTAGAAACTTCCATCTTCCGACTTCCATCTTCAATCTTATTTATCACACTTTAATTTCAACGTCTACACCTGAAGGAAGTTCTAATTTCATTAGAGCATCTACAGTTTTAGAAGAAGAAGAAGAACAAGATGAGTAGATATCCATCAATCATTTTTATGCAGGTAAAAACCAATAACTGTCAAAAGCTAAAATTCTCTTCTTGTCATCACCAAATCATAGCTAGCACTATAGAGGTTTGCCAAATCACTTAAATCGGCAGGGCTATGTAAAAAAAAGTAAAATAAAGCTCACTACATTGATTGTTAACAAAATCATTCCATACTTTTCTTTTTTAACAACTGTAATAACCGAATAAATCAATAATAAAATAGGTAAAAACAAAACAGTTAGAAAATTAAAATTTGCCAAGAAAGAAACAATTTGTTGCAACCATTCTATTTCAACTTCTGATCTTTGCCTGTAAAAAAAAGCCTGAAAAACTATATTCAAAAGAACAAGCAAACTTACGATAAGAATAATTTTATTTACTTTTTTCATATTTAAATTAATTTACGAAGTACTCATCAAGAATTTCACAGGTTTCTCTAAACCTGGTTTACATGCAGGTCCACAGTACCAAGATGGTGCTCCTGTCGGTGGTTTACATGTTGCACACTGAACATCGTGGAGGTAGCATGATAACGCAGAAAAGACACAACAACCCGAATAATTGCCGCAACAACCGGTATCTGAACCACATCCAATAAAACACCAACTGGAACAACCCATTGGCTGAATTTCAACATTATCTAAAAAATTTTCAAAATCTTCTGTGCTACCATAAAAGTCATTAATTACAGAAAATGCAATTTTCGAACTACTGTTGTTGACAATGAAATTTTTCAAATTTTCATCTTTTGTACTATGGACGTAATTACTAAGACTACCTAAATCAACTAAACTTAAATCAAAAATTTGATCTTCTTGAAAAACAAAGAAATCTTTTCCCGCTAAATACCCTGGGTGAATTGTTCCTTTCATTGGACTATTTGAATTTGAAGCCCTTACATTAACATCAATACTAGATTGATAATAATATATGGAGGAAAATAATTCTATACTTTTTCCATTTTCAATCACAGACTTTTCATATATTGCAGGAGTATACTCCTTTATAAATTCAGATAAATCTTTTAAAATAGGAATCTCAATATTCTTTTTTTGTAAATGTTCTGCTAATGCTAAAACTTTTTCCTTTTGCTTAATTTTCCAATGTGATTCAGAAGTATTAAAAGCATAATCTAACTCAAAGAGTTTCACACTATCCTCAACTACATGTAAAACCTCTATTTTACTTTTATAGGTACTCCCATCAATATCAGAATAAAGTCTTAAAACAAATTGTTCATTACTTATTTCATAATTTAATGCATTTTGAGACTGGTTACTCATTACCTTGTACATAGCTAATTCGCCTATTTTACTGTCATCTGAAATTCCTTCATTAGGGTTAGTACCACAATTAAACAATAATAGCACTAATAAAAAATACAAAACAATCTTTCTCATATATAATGTTTTTAAGTTAGTGCAATAAAACTAAAACTAAAACTAAAACTATGCAAGTTTTTTCTTAAAAAAATACAATATTTTTTATTATGTTAAGTTTGAATTAAAGAATTCGCAATAAAAAGGTTAATTAAAAATTGAATATCCGTTTTTTAACCTAATGCTGTGATATTAGCAATAATGAGCCTTTCAAAGAGTTTTTCACCGAAATACCTTCGATTTAGTTTGTAAATGAATTCGTTAAGATATAATTGAAGATATTTTCTTTTGATTTTGTGATAATTCCCTAAAAGGTTTCTTTTCGCATTACTAATGGCAATATGAACCCATTTTAAAGATTCTTCAGTGGTTTCTTTTGAGCTTTTTTCCATCACATGAAGCTCTACAAAATCTGAAATATCCACATAGGAAGTACTTTTATCTGTAAAAACAATACTCTGATTATCAATAGATTCTTGTATAGTTTTATTAATTTCTTCTGAATTATGACCTGATAAAACTTTCGCTTTGAAGAAACGAACTTGCTTTTCTTTTCTGCCTGTTTTTATATCTTCTAAAGGGATACTTTCCGCCATCATTGCTACGTTTTGTTTGCCTACTGCTCCTTTTCCCCGAATTCCTTTTTCTTGTTCTATTTCAGAAGATTCTACGGTAAAATAAGCTTCATCAAACTCTATTATTCCTTCCAATGTGTACTTAGAATCCCTGTTTCCCATAGCTTTTCTGAGTTTGTGAACCATTGCCCAAACTGGTTCATACCTTTTCAATTCCAATTGTTTCTGTATCTCTTTTGCTGAAAATCCCTTCTTCGTTACACTCATCAGAAACATCGTTTTATACCAAATTAAAAAAGATAAATTGGAATTTTCCATAATCGTCCCTTTGCGAAGTGAGGTTCGGTATTTGCAATTTTTGCATTCATAACTCCATTTATCTTTTTTCCAGTAATGTTCTTTACTGCTGCATTTAGAGCAAATAACACCTTGCAAATCTCTTTGTGACTTAAAATGATTCCTACAATCTTCTTCTGTTCCAAAATGAGCGGTAAAACTAAATAAATTCATCTGATGACTTTCAATTTATACAAATTTAATAATTTTAGGTTAAATTACGGACACTCAAAATTAAAATGATTTTTTAGCATAAAAAATCCCTCTTCTTTCGAAAAGGGATTTAATATTTAATGTGTAGCTAAAAGCTTCAATCTTCCGACTTCAGTCTTTAAGCTCATTTATCACACTTTAATTTCTACGTCTACACCTGAAGGTAGTTCTAATTTCATTAGAGCATCAACAGTTTTGGAAGAAGAAGAGTAGATATCCATCAGTCTCTTGTGCGCTGATAATTGGAACTGCTCTCTTGCTTTTTTGTTTACGTGTGGAGATCTCAACACTGTGAAGATTCTCTTATTCGTTGGCAAAGGGATTGGCCCGTTTACAACAGCACCGGTAGCCTTTACCGTTTTTACGATTTTCTCTGCAGATTTATCTACCAGGTTGTAATCGTAAGATTTAAGTTTTATTCTGATTCTTTGTGACATTTTAATCTAATTTAAATATTAACCTTTAGCCTTAGCGATTACTTCTTCAGCAACGTTCTGTGGAGCAGCTTCGTATTTCTCGAACTCCATAGAAGATGTTGCTCTACCTGAAGATAAAGTTCTAAGAGAAGTTACATAACCAAACATTTCAGATAGAGGAACAAAAGCCTTGATAACTTTAGCGTTGTTTCTATCATCCATACCGTTTACAGTACCTCTTCTTCTGTTAAGGTCACCTACGATATCACCCATATATTCTTCCGGAGTTACAACTTCCAGTTTCATAATCGGCTCCATAATAACAGCCTTAGCAGCTCTACCAGATTCTTTGAATCCCATTTTAGCAGCTAATTCGAACGATAATTGATCCGAGTCAACCGCGTGGAAAGATCCATCCTTCAAAACAATTTTCATTGCTTCTACTTCGAATCCTGCCAAAGGACCATTTTTCATAGCCTCTCTGAATCCTTTCTCAACTGAAGGGATAAATTCTTTTGGAATGTTACCACCTTTGATCTCGTTTACGAATTCAAGACCTGTTTTACCTTCGTCAGCCGGACCAATGGTGAATACGATATCCGCAAATTTACCACGACCACCGGATTGTTTTTTGTAAACTTCTCTGTGGTTAGCAGTTGCAGTCAATGCTTCTTTGTATTCTACCTGAGGTTGACCTTGGTTAACTTCTACCTTAAACTCTCTTCTCATACGGTCTACGATGATATCTAAGTGAAGCTCACCCATACCAGAGATGATTGTTTGTCCAGAAGCCTCATCAGTCTTAACCTGGAAAGTTGGATCTTCTTCAGCTAATTTAGCCAAAGCGTTACCCATTTTATCCTGGTCAGCTTTAGTCTTAGGCTCAACAGCGATACCGATTACCGGATCTGGGAAGATCATAGACTCAAGAACGATTGGGTTCTTTTCATCAGATAAAGTATCTCCTGTTTTAATATCTTTAAATCCAACAGCTGCACCAATATCTCCAGCTTCGATATATTCTACTGGATTTTGCTTGTTAGCGTGCATCTGATAGATTCTGGAAATTCTTTCTTTGTTTCCAGATCTTGTGTTCAAAACATAAGAACCAGCATCCAATCTACCTGAATAAGCTCTGAAGAATGCGAGACGACCTACGAACGGGTCAGTAGCAATTTTGAAAGCTAATGCAGCGAAAGGCTCATCTACAGATGGTTTTCTTTCGATCTCAGCGTCAGTTCTTGGGTCTATTCCTTTGATATTGTCCTTATCCAGTGGAGAAGGAAGATATTTACAAACAGCATCAAGCATAAACTGTACTCCTTTGTTCTTGAAAGAAGAACCACAAGTCATTGGGATAATAGAAAGGTCAATAGTAGCTTTTCTAAGCGCTTCGTTGATTTCCTCTTCTGAGATTGAATCTGGATCTTCGAAGAATTTCTCCATCAAAGTCTCATCATAATCAGCTACCGCTTCTACTAATTTCTCTCTATATTCAAGAACTTCATCTTTCATATCTTCCGGAATTGGAACTACTTCATAAGTAGCACCTTGTCCAGCTTCATCCCAGATGATTGCTCTGTTTTTGATTAAGTCTACAACACCTTTGAAATCTTCTTCAGCACCGATTGGTAAAACGATTGGAACTGCGTTGGATCCTAACATTTCTTTAACTTGTTTTACAACGTTAAGGAAGTCAGCACCTTGACGGTCCATTTTGTTTACGAATCCCATTCTCGCTACTTTGTAGTTGTCAGCCAACCTCCAGTTGGTTTCAGACTGAGGTTCTACACCGTCTACGGCAGAGAAAAGGAATACCAATCCGTCCAATACTCTCAAAGATCTGTTAACTTCTACAGTGAAGTCAACGTGTCCCGGTGTATCGATAATGTTGAAGTGGTAAGGTTTTGTTTCAGGTAATTTTTTACCTTGATCTGTTGGGAAATTCCAGCTACAAGTCGTTGCAGCAGAAGTAATAGTAATACCTCTTTCTGCTTCTTGTTCCATCCAGTCCATTGTAGAAGCACCATCGTGAACCTCTCCAATTTTGTGGTTTACACCTGTATAGAATAAAATCCTTTCTGTAGTGGTGGTTTTACCTGCATCAATGTGAGCAGCAATACCAATATTTCTTGTAAATTTAAGATCTCTTCCCATTTCAGATTAGAATTTGAAGTGCGAGAAAGCCTTGTTAGCTTCCGCCATTTTGTGAGTATCAGTTTTCTTTTTGAAAGCTGCACCTTCTTCTCTTGAAGCTGCTACAACTTCGTTAGCTAATTTCAAAGCCATAGACTTATCATTTCTGGCTTTAGAATATTTGATTAACCATTTCATCGCCATAGAAATTTTTCTATCCGCTCTGATTGGCATTGGAATCTGGAAGTTAGCACCACCTACTCTTCTGGAACGTACTTCTACGTGAGGCATAACGTTTGTTAATGCATCTTTCCAGATTTCAAGAGATGTTTTTTCTGTATCTCCTTTTTTAGTTTCTACGATATCCAACGCATCATAGAAAATTTTGAATGCGATTGACTTCTTACCGTCAAGCATTAGGTTATTTACGAATCTCGTTACCAATTGATCATTAAACTTTGGATCTGGTAACAACGGTCTTTTTTTCGCTTTTGTCTTTCTCATTGTTTTGTACCTTATTTAATGATTATTTTTTCTTTCCTTTAGCTGGCGCTGCAGCAGCTTGTCCTGGTTTAGGTCTCTTAGCACCGTACTTAGATCTTCTCTGAGTTCTTCCATTTACACCTGCGGTGTCTAATGCACCTCTTACGATGTGGTAACGTACTCCCGGTAGGTCTTTCACCCTTCCGCCTCTTACCAATACTATCGAGTGCTCTTGAAGATTATGTCCTTCGCCCGGGATATAAGCGTTGACTTCTTTACCGTTAGAAAGTCTTACCCTTGCAACTTTTCTAAGTGCAGAGTTAGGTTTCTTAGGTGTGGTAGTATATACTCTTGTACATACTCCTCGTCTTTGTGGACAAGAATCAAGGGCAGCCGATTTGCTCTTCTTGGCAAGCGTGGCTCTTCCTTTTCTTACTAATTGTTGAATAGTAGGCATTTAATTGCTTTTTATTTTAGGGTGCAAAAATAATAATATTTTTTTAATTAACAAGCAGTTATAAAAATAAAAGTAAGTTAGTTGCATAAAAATTAATACAATGATAAAATTCCAAACTACAATTATGAATCTGAATATTAATCGAATTTTATCTGAGATGTGTAAAGAACTTTCGATTTGTCTTGAACACTATCATTCATTAGCCATTTAATTTTCGGATTCAATGTTCCCACAATATTTTCCTTAATAGTCCCTTTTTGCTTGTTGGTATGCTTATAATAAAAAACTTTATCAATCCCCAAAATTTGGTATGATGTTATAGTTTCAATATGTTTTTCATTATTATATAAATATTTCTTGTCTTTAAATTTTACCATTTGAGGTTCTATTTTACTTTTATTTTTCAAATAATTATCTGCATCTTTTAAATTATAAGCCGCAATAAAAACAAAAAAGAAGCATGCAATTCTCCAGAGGTACTTATCTGAATTTACATTTTTAAAATACAAAATGAGAAATGAGAAAAACAGACAGATATTTGCTGCAGCCATCATTCTTACATTCATTTCCTCAATTTGCTGAAACCAGCCGGAAATTAATAAAGCAAAAGCATAGATACAAGACATACACCATAATAGTATATGAAAATAGTATAGCGAATCGTTTTTAGCTTTTCTGAAAAATTGGAGTAAGTAAGCAAATATCACCACATCTACTACAAAAATAAGAAATTGAAATGCCATACTTGCAAAACTCACAGAAGAGGGCTTTATTCCGATAAATGGATTTACTACATTAATAACTCCAAGAACACTCCTTATTATATCAATTGGTAGGTTTGTCATAGACACTCCCCGCAAATTCTCGCCGGTAAAAGTTCCAAATACTAAATAATTAAACAGCAGATAAGAAAAAATTCCTGTTCCGGATATAATTCCAAAAAGCATCAATGGTTTAAAATAGAATGCTTTTCTTATTTTGAAAAACATCAGCACAAAAAATAATAGAAAAGATGCATATATATAGATTCCCGAATACCTTACAGAAAACATTACTATTAAAATAATTGAAGCCATTACTGCATTCTGAAAGCCTCTTTTTTTTTCAGCAAAAATCTGATGCAGAAAATAAAAAAGAAAGTACAGCAGAAAAATAAACGGACCTTCCGACATCGCTTGGAGAAATACAAAAAAACAGGTTTTCCCCGTAAACAGCAAAACAGTTTCCCGAAAATAAAATTTCCTGAAATAAGAAAAACCCAGAATACCGATAACAAAAAGAATATTCAGAATTTTTGAAGCACAAAACCAATCGTGTACAACATTATATAAAACCCTCAACAATATAGGATAGCCCAAAGGAAAAAGATTGGTTTCAGGATTTGGCAAATCTGCTGCGATACCAAAATAAGAAAGACTGTCGGCTCCAATCCCGCCATTTGAGAAGAAAAAAGGCTGCAAAAAATAGACAATTACTATTATTACGGCTAGAATTTTATATTTAAACATCCTTTACTTATTAATTTTTCACAATAATAAGAAATCTAAATGGTACCTTTTTCAAAAATTTATCAATAGCCAACATCTATCGGACAAACCCATATTTCGGCATAATATTTCCTGTTACTGTCGCAAATAAATAAACTTATGAAAAACGCTAACATTATCGGTCTTAAAGAACAGGACTGTCAGGAAATTTCAGAAAAGCTCAACATCCTTTTGGCTAATTATTCCGTATTTTATCAAAACACAAGAGGTTCTCACTGGAATATTAAAGGAGAACAGTTTTTTACCCTTCATCCAAAATTTGAAGAACTTTACAACAGCTTGGTATTGAAAATTGATGAAATTGCAGAAAGAATTCTTACTTTGGGTGCTACTCCGGCTCACAATTATTCAGACTATCTTCAGGTATCTACCATTAAGGAAAGCAAAGAAGTAAGCGATGGAAATAAAAGTGTGGAAATCATCTTAAATTCTTTTAAAGTGGTAATAGATTTACAGAGAGAACTTTTAGAGCTTACAGAAAAGGCAGGAGACGAAGGAACAAATTCTCAAATGAGCGACTATATTACAGAGCAGGAAAAAGAAGTATGGATGTACAACTCTTACCTTGGCAAATAATATTATCGCATAAAACTAAAAAATCACCTAAATTTGGGTGATTTTCATTTATAATAACTAAATTTGCGTATAAATTACACAATAATGAGCAATGTACTTCTAAATTCGATTCTCGACAACGATTTTTATAAAATAACCATGCAGAATGCCGTGGTAAAACTTTTCCCAAGTTCTGTGGTAAAATATGAATTTATCAACAGAGGCAAACATCAATTCCCTGAAGGATTTGATGTGGCATTAAGAGAAGCCGTGAACAAAATGGCAGAACTTAGGCTTACGAAAGAAGAGAAGAAATTTATGGCAAGAACCTGCCCATATATAGATTTACCATATTTAGACTTTTTGGAAGGATATCATTATGATCCTTCTGAAGTAAAAATTCAACAAGACGGAACAGAGCTTTCCGTAATCGTGGAAGGACTCTGGTACAGAACAATTTTGTGGGAAGTACCATTATTATCTTTAATAAGCGAACTTCATTATGAAATGAATCACATGGAAAGAGATTCTAACGAAGTCGTTATGAAAAGAACTCTAGATAAAGCAGAATCTCTGAATAACTTAGGCGTTACTTTTGCAGAATTCGGAACCCGAAGAAGACACTCTTATAAAGTACAGAATTTGGTAATGGAGGCTTTAACTAAAAATAAACGCTCTACATTTATCGGAAGTTCTAATGTTCATTTTGCCATGAAATACGGAGTAAAACCGATTGGAACACACGCTCACGAATGGTTCATGTTTCATGCAGCAGAATACGGATTCAAAATGGCAAACCAACTGGCTTTAGAACATTGGGTAGATGTTTACCGCGGAGATTTGGGTGTTGCCCTTTCAGATACATACACTACAGATGTCTTTTTCCAGCAATTCGACAAAAAATTTGCTAAACTTTTCGATGGCGTTCGTCACGACAGCGGAGATTCTTTAGAATTTGCAGATAAAACGATTGCCCACTACGAAAAACACGGCATTAACCCATTATTCAAATACATTATTTTTTCGGATGGTTTAAATCTCGAAAAAGTTGAAGAAATCACCAATTATTGCAATGGAAAAATCGGAATTTCTTTCGGAATCGGCACCAATCTCACGAATGACGTCGGCTTAAAAC
Source organism: Chryseobacterium sp. RR2-3-20 (assembly GCF_017808115.1). Lineage (NCBI taxonomy): Bacteria > Pseudomonadati > Bacteroidota > Flavobacteriia > Flavobacteriales > Weeksellaceae > Chryseobacterium > Chryseobacterium sp. RR2-3-20. Next base: position 29,701 of record NZ_JADQBD010000024.1, read on the forward strand.
CAATGAACATTGTTATGAAATTAATTGGCGTTCAATCGATTAACAAAGAATGGATTCCTACCGTAAAACTTTCGGATGAGCATGGTAAATACACAGGAGATCCTAAAATGATTGAACTTGCGAAAGAATTCTTAAGAATTAAAGATTAAATTTTATTGGGGCGCCTTTATCCGCCCTCCGTTCCCGCTTTTTTGCTATTGCGAACAACGAAGGTCATCAGATTAAAATTCTCGTGTATCGCAATAACAAAAAGAGCTCCACTCAGGTCGGGGCGTATGCAATTCAACGGTAAAATAACAACCACATAACATTTTTTCAGACCTCGAAGGCTTATCAATCTTTGAGGTTTTTTTGTGGAAAAGAAAAATTTTCTAAGACTAGTTTCTTTTGTAATTTTGAATAATGGAATTTCTATATCTTTTCGTTGGAGTAATTTTAGGCTTTATTGTAGCCTATTTTTTAATAAAATCAAATTCAGTTTCCAGAAAACAATTTGATGAACTTCATACTACCAATATTCAGAACCAAGCCAATCTTAATCATCTAAATTTAAAAATACAGGAGCTAAACCAAACGGTTTCACAGGAAAAAGATATCAATCTTCAGCTTTCAGATCTTTTAAGTGATCTAAAAAACGAATTTGCAAAAGTATCAGCAGAAAATACTTTTCTTAAAAACCAAAAAGAAGAAACAAAAAAAATTCAGGAACAAGGACAACTTCAGTTTGAAAATTTAGCTAACAGAATTTTAGAAGAAAAAACCGAAAAATTCACTGTTTTAAATCAAAATAACCTTAAAAATATTCTAGAACCCTTTCAGGAAAAAATAAATGACCTTAAAAACCGGGTTAATGAAGCTTATGAAAAAGAAAACAAAGAAAGATTTTCTTTAGCCGAAAAAGTAAAAGAACTTGCTTTGCTTAACCAACAGATTTCGGAAGACGCAAAAAGACTTACCAAAGCCCTGAAAGGTGAAAGTAAAACCCAGGGAAACTGGGGTGAAATGATTTTGGAAAGCATACTGGAAAAATCCGGACTGGTAAAAGGCAGAGAGTATTTTCTGGAACACGAACTTAGAGATGAAGACCATAAAGCTATCTTTTCAGAATTTTCAGGCAAAAAAATGCGTCCCGATGCCGTTGTAAAGTATCCCGACGAAAGAAATGTAATTATAGATTCTAAAGTTTCTCTTACCGCTTTCACAGAATTGGTAGATGAAACCGATCCTGAAACTTATCAGATTAAAATCAATCAGCATTTATCTTCCGTAAAAAATCATATTAATCAGCTGAGCCAAAAAGCATACGACGATTACGGAAAATCTCTGGATTTTGTAATGATGTTCATCCCAAGTGAGCCAGCTTACATTGCAGCGATGCAAGCAGATCAAAACCTCTGGAATTTCGCTTATGACAGGAGAATTTTACTGCTCAATCCCAGTAATTTAATTACTTCACTCAAACTGATAGCAGATTTGTGGAAAAGAGAATATCAAAACAGAAATTCTATAGAAATAGCCGATCGTGGAGCTAAGCTGTATGATAAATTTGTTGGTTTTGTAGAAAATCTGGAGAAAGTGGGAAAAAGTCTGGATCAGGCAAAAAATATTTACAATGATGCCTACAAGCAACTTTATACCGGAAATGATAATCTTGTAATTCAGACTCAAAAATTAAAGGCTTTAGGAATTAAAAATAAAAAAGAACTCCCGCAAAGCTTAGTCGAAACAAGAGAAAATCTACCCGAAAACACGGAAGAATAATCTACATTCCTTACAGCAGACCAATAAGACTTTTTGTTAACTGCAAATTTTACCTAATTTTGCAACATGTTAATAGAAAGCTTTCAAAACGAAAAAGTAAAATATATTTCTAAACTTCTTACAGACAACAGATTTAGAAAGAAATCTGGTTTTTTTGCGGTAGAAGGACAGCAGGAAAACGAACGTGCCTTAAAATACAATTTTGAAGCTGTAGAATTTTATATTTGCGAACAGATATTCCAAAAAGATTTACCCAAAGGGAAAATCCATTTAATCAGCGATAAAGTGTATGAAAAAATAGTTTATCGTGGTACTTCAGAAGGAATTATCGGCGTTTACAAAACAAAAGAAAGCCACTTGTCGGCATTTATCCCAAAAGATAATTCCACTATTATTGTTGTGGAAGGTGTAGAAAAACCCGGAAATTTAGGTGCAATTCTCAGAAGCTGCGAAGCATTTGGAATAGATGCGTTAATTGTATCAGATGGCAAAACAGATTTTTTTAATCCCAATGTAATTCGTTCAAGCGTTGGATGTCTTTTCGGAATGGAAGTTTTTCAGGCAGAAAATCAGGAAACAGTGGATTTTCTTCAAAAAAATAAGTTCAATATCTATACAACAATTATGGATAATACTTCCGAAGATCTTTATACTAGAGATTTTAAGCAGAAATCTGCTATTTTATTTGGAACAGAGCATTCCGGATTGAGCGATTTTTGGGTGGGAAAAGGCAAAAACACTCTTATACCGATGGCTGGAAGTATAGATTCTTTAAATCTTAGTAATGCTGTTGCAATTACCTGTTATGAAACTTTAAGACAGAAAAAATCTTAATGATTATACTAGATTAATTAAATTGCACGACAGAAAAATTTTAAAACTGTAAACAACAAAAAAACCGCTTCGTAAACGAAACGGTTCTTTTATTTTAAAGTTGGAGTTAATTATTTCTTAACTTCTTCTTTTTTAACTTCGTTTTTCACTTCAGTTTTAACTTCTTCTTTAGCGTTTTTAGCTTCAGTTTTAACTGAATCTACAGCAGCGTTAGCGTTAGTTTTGATAGAATCTACAGCAGCAGTTTTAGTAGAATCGATAGCGTTAAGAGTAGAATCTCCTTCAACTTTTAAAGAATCTGTTTTAGTTTCTGTAGCATCACCTTTTTTACAAGCAACTAAAGAGATAGCAGCGATAGCAGCTACGAATAATGACTTTTTCATAATCAATTAAATTTAATTTTGTTAATATTGTTTTTTAAAATCTTTTTCTCTGTTCGGTTATTTGAACAAGACAAAGGTATAGCAGATAGAAAGTTTGTTTATGAAAAATAATTGTAATACCTTTGTAAAACAGTTTTACAATTAATTATAACTGAAAATCAATATTTTAACTACTTTTTGATAAAGTGACCGATTTAGAACTATTACATTTTGAAGAGCTGAAAAAAGATGTTCAGGCTCAATATTTAAAAGATCACTCCCCATCTTATGATGATATTTCTAAATGGAAGGGGATTGACATCATATATTTTCAGGAAGATTTGCGAAAAAAAGCAAAAGGAAACATCAGCGAAAAATCTTTTTACACCTATTTCAAATCTTCTCCCGTTACCAAACTTCCGAGAATAGATATGCTCAATTTATTGAGTATTTATGCGGGATACAGCTCGTGGTATGAATTCAAGAAAAAACATCTTTTTGCTGATGAAATTCTTTCAGAAGATAAGGATTTGAATGATGATGAACTTCAGGAATTGGAAAAAACAATTTCCAGTGCATTAAATCTGCCAGAAACGGATCAAACTCCATCAAAAATCATCAAAACCGAGGCTAAAAATGATGATTTACAAAATAATAATTCTGATAATCAGACAATTAAAGAAAAAAACAATTCTCAGGAAAACAGTTTACAATCGTTAAAAAAAGAGCAAAAAAAGAACTATCAAAAAGCAATATGGATTGCGGCAAGCTCGATTTTTATTGTTTTAGCCGGACTTTTAGGATTTAAAGATGAAATTTTTCAAAAAACTTATACTTACTGTTTTACTGATGCCGATAGAAATCTGAGTGTACAAAGAGATATTGAAATTAAAGTTATTAAAGAAAACGAATCTCCTATTTTCTATAGAATTAAGCCTGGAGAGTGCTTTGTATATCCTTCAAAGGATAAAAATCTCAAAATGCAGATCAGTTCTACCGTTTACGAAAACTTAGAAATCAATAGAAATCTCGAAAACGCTCCAGAAAAAGAAACGATTGCTTTAAAACCAGACGATTATAAAATGGCGGTCTACTATTTTTCTATTAAAGACATCCAGGGAGCCAATACCGAAGAATTGATAAAGCAAAAAAGAAAACAGCTGGAAAGCCGCATTAGCAATGATGCAGTGATTACTCAGGTGTATGACAGTGATATCTACGGTGTTGAAACACTCGATAAGCAGAAATATATTACTCTTGTAACCACACCAACCACTTCTTTAAAGAATCTGAAGTTGATTGAAATGAAAAAAGATAAAGGAAAAATTGTTTCGATAAAATTTAAAATCTCTAACAATGAAAACAATCAGTAAAATTTTGTTTTTCAGCATAATAATTGGCTTAGCTGCCCTTTCCTGTGTAAAAAAAGAAACGGAATCTCTAAGCGATCTCCAAAAACTGAGAAACACCAATAACAGAATTGTGCAAATGGACAGTGCACAGGCGATTAATACTATTACTCAACAAAAAATTCAGGAAGTTTTGGATTTGTCTGCGCTATATTTATCTGGAAATAGAAATACCGAAATAGATACCGCAATTTATTCTCAGATGGAAAAATACTTCCAGAAACCTGACTCTTTAACCTTTAAAGACCTTTTTAAAGAGCTGGAAAGTCTTAAAGTAAAAAAAGCGATGGTAAACTCTATTAATGTATATCAGCAAATAAAAAATAAGGATACTTTAAATCTTGCAAAATTTAATGTAGAATATTTTGACAACCAAAATAAATCGATTGGAATTTTTGAAAGAAATGCTCAATATACTTTAGTATCTAAAGAAATTCAGTTTAAAAAAGAATTCAAATTTTATTTTACGAATTTTTATTTTAAGCCTAAAAAAGACAGCACTTCCGTTGGTGTCACCAAATAATCTAAGGGAATATCTTCTTCTCTCACGTCATCAATCATATCTTCGGGGTTAAAATAATTAACTCCGATTTTTTTTGAGGTAGAAGAAATATTTTCAAAAAAAGAATCGTAAAATCCTTTTCCGTAGCCAACTCTATTTCCCGCCGAATCGCAGTATAATAGCGGCGTAAGAACATAATCAAAGTCTAGAACTGCAGAATCTATGGAAGAAACCGGTTCGGAAATACCCCAATGATTTGTTTCAAAAGCGGTATTTTCGAAAATTTCCACAGAAATAAGATGCTCTCCTACTACTTTCGGGACGAAAACCCTAATTGCATTTTGCAGACAGTAATCAATAAAAAATTCGGTTTTAACTTCTTTAAATTTATCAATCGGAATAAACAAATGAACTTTATCTCCTGGTTTCAGCTGAAAATAAGCCTGAAAATTCTTAAAAATATCATTAGAAAACGATAAAACCTCATCTTTCGACAAGGTTTTTCTTTTTTCCATATATCTTTTTCTTAGATCTGCTTTAAGCATTAAAAGAATAATTTAAGAAGGTTGAATAATTTTATAAAGCTTATCAGACAATCTTGTTCTGAAAGGAACTTCAAAAGTGATTTGATCTCCGGAATTTGCAGTTTCCACCTGAACACCATTTGCAAATAAATCAGCAATTACAATCTCCTGTTCCCCAGTTGTAGGACCAGAAATAAGCACTTTATCTCCAACAGAAAGAGTTTTGTTACTCAGTATAAACTGTGCAACTTTTGCATTTTTAAAATAATGTTCAGATTTTCCGATAAGAACTTTTTTCTGTTTGATTTTTTGGCGGACATCGTTCGAGATTGCTTTAGCTAAAGGCTGATCCGAAAGATTCCCGGATTTTTTATATACTAATGAATCCGATTTTCCTTTTCTGAAAACTTTATTACCAACCTGCTTACCTTTTCTGAGTTTTTTCTGTTCCTCTGCCGGCAAATGTATAATTTCTAAACATTCGGTAGAACAACAGTTTTCCATAGCGGCTTTACAATCATCACACTGAATAAAAAGAAGATGACATGCATCGTTTGCACAGTTGGTATGATTATCACACGGTTTACCGCACTGATGACATTGAGAAATAATATCATCGGTAATTCTTTCTCCCAAACGGTGGTCGAATACAAAGTTTTTACCAATAAATTTACTCGAGATATTATCTTCTTTTATCTGACGTGTATATTCTATAATTCCTCCTTCAAGCTGATATACATTTTTAAAACCTTGATGCTTGAAATAAGCACTTGCTTTCTCACAACGAATTCCTCCGGTACAGTACATCAAAAGATTTTTATCTTCTTTGTAATTCTGAAGCTGTTCGTTTATAATAGGTAAACTTTCTCTGAAATTTTCTACATCCGGAGTAATAGCTCCTTCAAAATGCCCTACTTCACTTTCATAATGATTTCGGAAATCTACAACAATAGTATTCGGGTCATCCAAAAGCTGATTAAACTCTTTGGCTTTAAGGTGAATTCCTTTGTTGGTAACATCAAAAGTCTCGTCATTAAGACCATCTGCTACAATTTTATTTCTAACTTTAATGGTAAGTTTAAGGAAAGAATGATCGTCTTGCTCTACAGCAACATTCAGACGAATGCCTTTCATGAAATCATATTCTTCCAGCGTATTACGAAAAGCCTCAAAATTATCCGCAGGCACACTCATTTGAGCATTAATGCCTTCATGAGCAACATAAATACGTCCAAGAGCATCTAGTGCATTCCAGGCTATAAATAAATCGTCGCGAAATTTTTTAGGATTTTCAATTTTGGCATACGCATAGAAAGACAGTGTAAGACGTTCCTGACCGGCTTCGTCGATAAGTTTAGCTCTTTCTTCTGCGCTTAAAGTGTTGTACAGTTGCATGCTATAAACTTTTTAAGTGAGAAAAATTTTTGCAAAGATAAACATTTTCAATAATTATGATATTTTAAAAGCAAGATTGGTCACGACAATCGCATTTAAAACCGTTCTAAAAACCTTTAAGAAAGGAATAGAAAGGATTTATGTTTAAAACACATATCAAGATTCCGCCCTTTCAGGGCTTTTCTTCACTTTTGTATTTTCTTAGGGCTATGCCTATTGACAGAGCCCTTTCTGGGCTTTTTTAAAAGCGAACGCCGTGAAGATTGGTTGTTTTTAAGATTTAGAAACAAAAAATCCTCAAGCTCACTTCACCAGCATTTTAAATATCTTTACGGGTTCTTTTTTACTGTTTTTTAGAGTAAGAACATAGCTTCCTTTAGAAAGTATTTTGCTTAGATTAAAGTTTTGTACTTCTGCTTTCCCCATAGCTATATCTGCCAACATTCTTCCTGAAGAATCGTAAATAGTAAAACTACATTGCTCTTTAGATAGAATACTTCCCTTTAAAGAGAAAGCACCGTTATTTGGGTTGTCGAAAAGCTTCAAATCATTCTGCTTTGCAGCTTCTTCTGTAGAAAGTAGATTAGCTGAAAACTTGGCAAGATAACTTACATACGGACCATAAGTATACGTAGAAGATGATGGAGAAATAATGCTGTTTTGTAAAGCATTTTGCGTAAAACCATTTTCTGATGGGGTATAACCGTAAAGAAAAAAAGCATCTGACTTGTTGGAAAACTGCCCATACACATATACTGGTTGGGTTCCTACATTCGCAATATATGCTCCATAATAAGAAGTAAAAAGACGATTGCCATCGGTATCGAACATTGAGAAAACAATATCACTATTACTACTATTAGGTTTGGTATTTAAATAAGCTCCCGGAGTTGCCATGTTGATTGCTCCGTTTTGAAGATGGGTTATTAATATTTTACCGTATTTTACATCTAAATGACCGCTACCATTCCATCCATAATTACCATCATCATCGGGAGAGCCATAATAAGTACCCCAAATTCTTTCTCCCTGCATTCCGAATTTAGCAATATACAGGTCTATACCACCCGGTTGCTGAGACTGATAAGCTCCTGAGCTTGCATAATAACCATTGGTATTAAAATTAAAAGGATTTATAAACCCTAAAATATAAAGCCCATCTGCCTGCGCCGCAATTGACTGGATGGTTGTATTCCCATTTTCATTTGGCGAAGCGTAAAAAGTAACCCATTGCAATGCGCCGGTAGTCGCATTCAAGTTTAAAATCACATTCGCAGCTGGAGATACCTGAAAAGCCCCTTGTGTTGCAGTAATAGTTGAACTATTAATGTTATATGAAGATGTAAAGTATAAATTATTGCCATATACACAAAATCTTCCTTCATTATATGCATTATTTGGAACATATGTCGCCCATATTTTTTGCCCAATAGGATTGAGCTTTACCACAAAACCTTTAAAATTAGTAGAATAGGTAGGGTATGCTGTTCCTGCATCTCCTAAGTTTTGCCATTGGGTATATCCCTTTATATATATATTTCCAGCAGCATCGGTAATTAGACAATCTGAATCTATATTTACATACTCAGAAGCATTGTTTGCATTCGGGATATAAGTTCTCCATAATAAATTATTATTAGCATCATATTTTTCTAACAGGTAGTTATTAAAAGGAGCCGTTTCTACACCAAAAGATAACCAGGCTCCTGCCGTAGGTATCCCGTTACTGACAATCTTAAAATAATTTCCATCTTTATCCCTATGGATCATGGAGGAACTGCGGTATCCAAAAGACTGTAATGCCGTACCGGAAGATGATACTCTTGAGACATAGAAATTAACGTTATAACTATTTAAACCAAACTGAAAACCTTGTTCATTCGGGGTAATAAACTGGTTATAATAAGCCGCAGAAGGTACCGGAGAAATATTAGCCGTTTTTACAACCCCGTCTAAAACCAAAGTATTCTTATCTTCAAACAATCTGCCAATCTTTCCGTTTACTCCACCTAAATACGTTCCCCAATCCCTATTGTAGTTAAAAGTTTGGGCAGTACCAAGTACTGCCACAAACAAAAACAAATATTTTAGACTTTGCATTTTTTCTATTTTACAATTACCCAATAATCTCCGCCCATCGTGAAAGCATGAGCGACAAAATCATAATTATTACCATTTAAAGTGCCGGATCCATTAATAACAGATGCATTAGTTGATATACATGAAGATACAAAACCAACAGAACCAGTTAAAGGAGATGACGCATTATAATTGTTTGAATCATTTAATTCAAAATCAACACGATCCCAAACTGTATTCTGAACTTGAGCGTCGTTTTCATCTAGTGGATTATATGGCGAATTGTTACTAACATTTGTCCACGCAACAATGGTATTTGCGTAAGGAAAATTTCCTCTTTGTATTTTTTCTTCGGGAGTTTCTCTGTTTTCAGAATTTCATAGGCTTTTTATCGCCTTTTCAAAGTTTACAACATCTGGAGACTTTCCAGATTGGTAAGAAACTGCGGCAAGTTGCTCATTGTTGCAAGATGCCAAAAAAGCCAAAATAAGGCTTCCGGTAATAAATGATGTTTTCATGAAATTATTTTATTGGATTTTAATTCAATAAAAATAGAAAATAAAAACTCGTAGTGCATTATCAAACGAGATTTATTTTTAGGTTGTTTATATTTCTATCAAAAATAAATCTATTCAAAAACTGAATAGTTGTAAGGGTTGT
>NZ_JADQBD010000025.1:0-38883 GCF_017808115.1 Chryseobacterium sp. RR2-3-20
CATCTACAAGCTAAATCGAAGATATTTTGGAGATAGCCTCTTTGAAAGGCTTATTATTGCTAACATTACAGGGTTATGATTAAAAACGGATAATCAATTATTTTTTAAAAGTGAGATGATTATTGCCATAAAAATGCCAAATTGTATGATAAGTAATCATTTAATATCTAAAAATGCATATTTTTTTCGAACTTGATTCAGATTCATTTATCTTATTCAAAAAAAGCAAAGAAAAAATATGTGATACTATAAATACATCAACATAGTTCTAAATATTTTTTTGGTAGTTTTGCAACCAATGGAAAAATCTTTAATAGTTTTAAAAGGATTAGGCTTGTTTTTATTGTTGTCGGCTTTGTTATTTCTATTACAATGGCAGTTGGCAGAAAATAATGTCTTAGTTCTCAATTACAGAATACATATTCTCATTTTTTTTGTTACGTTAATAAGTTTATTAACAATTCTAATTGTGTTTGCCATGGAAAAAAAGAATATAATAGGATTTATTTTTCTTGGTTTTGTGGTTTTTAAATTTTTTGCAATGGGATACATTGCTGTTTTTCAGAAAGAATTCAGGCTTCATATCGTGCCATATTTTGTGCTGTATTGGGTTTACCTATTAATTGAAGTGATTTTTGTTTTAAAATTAGTTAAAAAACAAGACTAATATCATATAATATAAAGTAGTATAATAACTAATAATCGAATTAAAATTTATATTTTTGCAAAAATTTTAGAAATAAAGTCTAGTCATGAGTTTTAAAAAACTGTTAATTGCCCTTTATCTTTTTGTATTCTGCTTCTCTTTTGCAGAGACACACGAAGGCGCTGCAGAAGCTGCAAAGGATGAAAAGTACAATCCGGTTCCTTTTATTATGCATCACATTCAGGATGCTCACAATTGGCATCTTTGGGGAGAAGGACACAATTCTGTTGGGATTTCTTTACCAGTTATACTTTGGGATAATGGTTTGAAGGTTTTTAGCTCAGAAAAATTCGGACATGAAGAGGAGAGTGTAGCAGATATTGACGGGAAATTTTATAAAGTTTATCACAATAAAATTTATGAAACTAATGCAGCGGGAGATTTAGATATGCACGAAGGGCATCCAACCAACAAACAGCCTTTAGATTTTTCTATTACTAAAGTAGTTGCTCAGATGATTTTGGCTGCAGTTATTTTGTTAATTATTGGTTTTGCTACAGCAGCAAGTTATAAAAAATCTCAGGTTCCTACAGGAATTGCGAGGTTTATTGAACCTATTGTAGTATTTGTAAGAGACGATATTGCTTTGCAGAATATTGGTTCTGTTAGATATAGAAAATATGTTCCTTATTTGGTGACTTTATTTTTGTTCATCTGGATTCTAAATATATTAGGATTGCTTCCGGGAGCCGCAAATACAACAGGTAACATTGCATTTACAATGGTTCTTGCCGTATTTACTTTATTAATCGTAAACTTAAGCGGTAGAAAAACATATTGGATGCACATGTTCGATCCATTGGGAAGCAACATGCCTTTTGCAGGGAAAATATTAGTATATATTATTTTAGTTCCTGTAGAATTATTAGGAATTATTACTAAACCTTTTGCATTAATGATTCGTCTTTTTGCGAACATGACTGCAGGACACATCATCATTATGAGTTTGATCGCATTGATCTTCATTATGCAGACTTATGCAATTACTCCGGTGTCATTAGGTTTATCATTATTCATTTATGTATTGGAAGTATTGGTAGCGGCTTTACAAGCTTATATCTTTACAATGTTGACAGCATTGTTTATCGGGTCGGCTGTAGAAGAGCCACACCACGATCATTAATTAAAATTAAAACGAAAACAACTTTTTAAATTATAATATTATGACAGGTAGTATCGCAGCAATCGGAGCTGGTTTAGCAGTTCTAGGTGTAGGATTAGGTATTGGTAAAATTGGTGGTAGCGCAATGGAAGGTATTGCAAGACAACCAGAACAATCAGGAAAAATCCAAACTGCAATGATTATCGCAGCAGCTCTTATCGAGGGTGCTGGTCTATTCGGTATCGTAGTAGCGTTACTAGGAAACGGATAGTAAACAAACAGAATTCTACAAACGGTTGGTTTGTAGAATTCTTTTAAAAAAGTTAAAAAACAAATTAAAAAAATAATTGATATAAAATGGAATTATTAACTCCTTCAATTGGTAACATATTCTGGACAGCAGTAGTATTCTTATTATTGGTAATTCTTCTAACAACTTTCGCTTGGAAACCTATTCTTTCTGCAGTGAAAACAAGAGAAGATAATATTCATGATGCTCTTAATCAGGCTAAATTGGCTAAAAAAGAGATGGAAGATCTTAAAGCAGATAACGAAAGAATTATTCGTGAAGCTAAAATCGAAAGAGATTCTATCTTAAAAGAAGCCAGAGAAATTAAAGACAGAATCGTAGCTGAAGCTAAAGACGCTGCTAAGTCTGAAGGAGATAAATTAATTGAAGCTGCAAGACAAACCATCAATGCAGAGAAAAATGCTGCTATGGCAGACATTAAATCTCAAATCGGTACTTTGTCTGTAAATATTGCTGAGTCTATTTTAAAGCAAAAGCTTGAAAATAACGAAGCTCAGAATGAATTGGTTCAAAATTATTTAAATAAATCAAACCTTAACTAATAATGCTTACCTCTAAAGTAGCTAAAAGATACGCACAGGGTTTACTGGATTTTACGAAAGAATCCGGACAAACCGAAGCTGTTTTTGCTGAAATGAAAGATGTAGTGAAGTTAATGTCTGAATCTAAAGATTTGAACACATTCTTCATGACTCCTTATATTGATGCTCATAAAAAAACTGAGGTTGCGAAAGAAATTTTCAAAAGTTTTTCGCCTGTTTCTCAGAATTTAATCAAATTAATCATCAAAAACGGAAGAGAAAGTCAGCTTAAAAATGTAGCACAGCAGTTCATTAATAAAGTTGAAGATATCAACGGTATTCAGAGAATTACGCTTACAACAGCTACAGAGCTTTCCAACGAAAATATGGAGCAGATTTTAAGATCTACTAATCTTGTAAATCAATCTGCAACTTTCGATCTTAAGGTAAACGTAAATCCTGAAATTTTGGGAGGTTATATTTTAAGAGTTGGAGATCAGCAGATCGATGCATCTGTAAAATCAAAATTGAATAAGATTAAAAAAGACTTTCAGTTAAATTAAGAAAAAAACAACCATACAATGGCAGAAATAAATCCGGCAGAAGTATCTGCGATCTTAAAACAGCAATTGGCCAACTTCGATACTCAATCTAATGTAGAGGAAGTAGGTACAGTTTTAACCATCGGTGATGGTATTGCTCGTGTATACGGGTTAGAAAACGTACAATACGGTGAGTTGGTGAAATTTTCTAGTGATGTAGAAGGTATCGTACTAAACCTTGAAGAAGACAACGTTGGTGTTGCTTTGCTTGGGGAAAGTAAATTGGTAAAAGAAGGAGACACCGTAAGAAGAACAAACAGAATTTCTTCAATTAAAGTAGGAGAAGGGATGTTGGGAAGAGTAGTAGATACTCTAGGAAATCCAATCGATGGTAAAGGTCCTATTACTGGGGATTTATATGAAATGCCGTTGGAAAGAAAAGCTCCGGGAGTTATCTATAGACAACCGGTAACTGAGCCTTTACAGTCAGGTATCGTAGCTATTGACTCGATGATTCCTGTAGGAAGAGGACAAAGAGAGCTTATCATTGGTGACAGACAGACAGGTAAAACTACTGTTGCGATTGATACCATTATTAATCAGAAAGAGTTCTATGATGCTGGTCAGCCAGTTTACTGTATCTATGTTGCTATTGGGCAAAAAGCGTCTACAGTAGCTCAGATTGTAAAAACTTTATCAGATAAAGGAGCTTTGGCATATACAGTAATTGTTGCTGCTAATGCTTCAGATCCTGTTCCGATGCAGGTATATTCTGCAATGGCAGGAGCATCTATCGGAGAATATTTTAGAGACACCGGAAGACCAGCTCTTATAGTTTATGATGACTTGTCTAAACAGGCAGTTGCTTACCGTGAGTTGTCTTTATTATTAAGAAGACCACCGGGTCGTGAAGCTTATCCTGGAGACGTTTTCTATCTTCACTCAAGATTATTGGAAAGAGCAGCAAAAGTAATCGCTGATGATACTATTGCAAGCCAGATGAACGATTTACCTGAATCTTTGAAACCAATCGTAAAAGGTGGTGGTTCATTAACAGCACTTCCAATTATCGAAACTCAGGCAGGTGACGTTTCTGCGTATATTCCTACCAACGTAATCTCTATTACAGATGGACAGATTTTCTTGGAGTCAGATTTATTCAACTCTGGGGTTCGTCCTGCAATCAACGTAGGTATCTCTGTATCGAGGGTAGGAGGTAATGCTCAGATCAAATCAATGAAAAAAGTTTCTGGTACACTAAAATTAGACCAGGCACAATATAAAGAATTGGAAGCGTTTGCAAAATTTGGTTCAGACCTTGATGCTTCTACTTTAGCGGTAATCTCTAAAGGGGAAAGAAACGTAGAATTATTAAAGCAACCGGTAAACTCTCCACTTCCTGTAGACAGCCAAGTTGCAATGATTTACGCAGGTACTGAGAACTTAATGAGAAACGTACCTATCAGAAAAGTAAAAGAATTCCAATTGGAATATATCGAGTTCTTAAGATCTAAGCATCCTGAAACTATGGCTGCAATTAAAGCCGGAAAAATAGATAACGATATTACCGGTGTTCTTAAGCAAGCTGCTAATGATATAGCTGCTAAGTATAACTAAAAAATTCAATGTTTGAGGTTTAAAGTTTTGAAATGTGCTTTAAACCTTGAACTATAAACATTGAACCTACAAAATGGCAAACTTAAAAGAAATACGAGGAAGAATCAGTTCAATATCATCTACGATGCAAATTACCCGTGCGATGAAAATGGTTTCGGCAGCGAAACTTAAGAAAGCGCAGGATGCTATTGTAATGTTGAGACCTTATTCTGAAAAACTTCAGGAGATTATCCAGAATGTAAACTCTAGTTCAGATCCTGATCAGGTTTCTGTTTTTGCTCAGAAAAGAGATGTAAAAAAAGTACTTTTTATTGCGATAACTTCTAATAGAGGTTTAGCGGGTGCTTTCAACTCTTCTGTGGTAAAAGAACTCAACAATCAGTTTCAGGATAATGCTCAGTATGATATTGAAGTTCTTACCATTGGTAAAAAGGTGTACGATGCTGTAAGAAAAGGACGTTCTGTTTATTCTAACGAAAGTTCTGTTTACGATAATTTAAGTTTCGATAGAATTTCTAATATTACTGAAGGAGTAATGTCCAGTTTTAAGGAAGGCAAATTCGATGAAGTTTATTTAATTTACAATAAATTCATCAATGCAGCTACTCAAGAAGTTACCACAGAACAACTGCTTCCTATTTCTATGCCTGAAACTGAAGAAAATTTGGTAGAAACAGATTATATCTTTGAACCTAACAGAAATGAGATTTTGGATAATCTAATTCCTAAGTCTATTAAAACTCAGGTTTTTAAAGCAGTTTTAGATTCTGTAGCATCGGAACACGGAGCGAGAATGACAGCTATGCATAAAGCTACCGATAATGCTCAGGCTTTGAAGAATGATTTGGTTATTTTCTACAATAAAGCAAGACAGGCTGCCATTACCAATGAGATTTTAGAAATTGTTTCAGGAGCAGAAGCACTGAAAAATTCTTAATCCAATTTCGTAAAAATATTAAGCACCGATACTTTCGGTGCTTTTTTTGTTATTATTATTTTGTATATCTTTGTAAAATAAATTATAAACTTCTAAATGGACTCGGACATAGTCAGGCTTTTGTTAGCCTTGTTTCTAGTATTATTAAATGGCTTTTTCGTAGCCGCAGAATTCTCAATTGTTAAAGTACGTTACTCACAAATTCAGCTTAAAGCTGCCGAAGGAAACTCTATGGCAAAGCAAGCTGAGCATATTATAAAGCATCTGGATGCATATCTTTCTGCAACTCAGTTAGGAATTACCTTAGCTTCTCTTGCCTTAGGTTTTGTTGGAGAAAGTGCTATGCATCATATGGTTCAGGGATTTCTTAATTATTTTAATATAGAATCTTTAGCACAATACTCTAATACGATTGCTTTAGTGCTTAGTTTTCTAATCGTTACCGTGATGCATATTGTTTTTGGGGAATTAATACCAAAATCTATAGCGATAAGGAAATCGGAACCGACAACGATGTTCATTGCCATGCCTTTACGCATTTTTTATATGGTTTTCAAACCGTTTATTTGGTTGATGAATTCAATGTCTAATGGTTTTTTACGATTAATTAAAATACCTCCGGCTACAGAAGGAGATATCCACTCTACAGAAGAACTTCAGCTTTTGGTGAAACAATCTGCAGATAGCGGAGAAATTGAAGAGGAAAACTACGAAATCATTAAAAATGCTTTCGATTTTACCGATCATTCGGCAAAGCAGATTATGGTTCCTCGACAGAATATTACTTCCATTAATTTCAGTGATGATGTTAATTCAATTATTAATGAAATTATGGACAGCGGTTATTCCCGTATTCCGGTTTACGAAAATTCTATAGACAATATTATTGGTATTCTTTACACGAAAGAAATTATCAGAGAATATGTAAAACGTAAAGGAGTTTTAAGCCATGATGATCTAAGAGAGTTGATGCGTGATTCATTTTTTGTGGTTGGAAGCAAGAAAATTTCAGATTTATTGAAGATTTTCCAACAGAAAAAGCAGCATTTGGCAATTGTAATAGATGAATTTGGTGGTACTGAAGGAATTATTACCTTGGAAGATATTCTTGAAGAATTGGTGGGTGAAATTCAGGATGAGGAAGATGATGAAGAAAAACTGGTAGATAAAGTAGGAGAAAATACGTTCTGGGTAAAGGCAACACAGCCTTTAGACGAAATTAATGAGTCTTTGCCTAAAAAACTTCCTCTTTCGGAGGAAAGTGAATATAATACTTTGGCAGGATTTATTCTTCACGAATTGGAAGAAATTCCGGAAGAAAATCAAGAATTCGATTTGGATGGTTATCATTTCAAAATACTGAAAATGAATAATAAAAGTGTTGAAATGGTTGAGTTGGAATACATTGAACCCAGTATTGTAGATGAATTAATAGACAAAATTGAAATTTAATAATGTTTTTTAATAATTCGATAAAAGATTACGAAAATCCCAAAAGAGAGTATGAAGAAGAGGTTTTAGTCTTGGATGAAACCGATGAAATATACAAATTAGTGCTTTATAATGACGATATCCATACCTTCGATGAAGTTATTGAAGCTCTTATACAGATTTGTAATCACGAACCCATGCAGGCTGAGCAATGTACCATGTTGGTTCATTACAAAGGAAAATGTACTGTGAAAACAGGCTCAATGGATCTTTTGAAACCGATGCACGAAAAACTTATTTCGAGAAGTTTAACAAGCGAAATTGTATAGAAAAAACTCCGGCAAATCGTCGGAGTTTTTTTGTTCTGCATTTTGCATTAATTCGGTTGTAGAGGAAAATACGGCTATCTTTAAGCTTCTCATTTCTATCTTCTAAATAAAATACTATATTTGTAAAAATAAAAACGAACACAAAAAATGCTTGTAATAGGAATTGCCGGAGGTACAGGCTCAGGCAAAACTACGGTTGTTGACAAGATTATTCAGCAGCTTGACATTGAAGGGATGAATATTCTTTCTCAGGACAATTATTACCATGATAATCATAATTTAACATTAGCAGAAAGAGAAGCTTTAAACTACGATCATCCCAAATCTATAGATTTTGATTTACTCATCAGTCACGTAAAAGCGTTAAAAAATAACGAATCTATAGAACAGCCTATTTACAGCTTTGTAACACACGGAAGAACCGGAGATCATGTAACTGTAGAACCTAAAAATGTTCTTGTAGTTGAGGGAATTTTGGTTTTAACCAACCCAGAGCTTCTTAAAGAGTTTGATCTGAAAGTGTTTGTTCATGCAGATTCTGATGAGAGACTAATTCGTAGAATCCGTAGAGATACGCAGGAAAGAGGGAGAGATTTGAATGAAGTTCTACACCGTTATCAAACTACCTTAAAACCAATGCATCAGGAATTTATTGAGCCTTCTAAAAATGAAGCCGATTTAATTATTCCGAACATGAGACAAAACTCTGTTGCTATTGATTTTTTAACCACTGTTATAAAAAATTCACTCAGAAAAAACTAAAATATGCCAGAAAAAGAACTTATTAAGGACATAAAGCCTAAATCTGAAACTTTCAGGTTTATTCAGAATTATATTCTGAACAAATATGTCATTACCATTGTTCTGTTTCTAGTATGGATGATTTTCTTTGATAAAACTTCTTTTTTGGTAATCCACGAGCTGAATGGCGAAATAGATAAATACCAAGAGCAGCTTCAGTATTACAAATCTGAGTACGAAAAGAATGATAAATTCTACAAAAAACTCATGAACAACAAATCTGAAAAAGAAAAATATGCACGAGAAAATTATTTTATGAAAAAACCTAACGAAGAAATTTTCATTCTGGTTGCCGACAGCTCTAAAGTTGCAAAAAAATAGTTTTCAAAATTACCCCAATACTCATCAGAATATGTCCAACGATACATTTACCAACTGGGAAAATTTAGTTAAAAAACAGCTAAAAACAGAAGATATTTATACCATTCTGAAAAAAGATAATCTTGAAGGAATTGAAGTGAAACCTTTTTACAATTCTGTAGAAAAACAGTTACCCAATTTTCCTAAAGTGGAAGAAAGTACCCATTTGGTGGCAGATTATCACGAAAGTCTGGAAGATGATGTTTTTGCATTTTTACTCAACGAAAATGTTGAAAATTTAACGGGTAAAACGGTTTTTATCAATAATAAAGACTTAGCAGAACACATCAGTCCGCAGGAAGAAGATCAATATTTTTCTTTAATTGATGTTTTTGATGAAAAAAATGCCAAAATAAACGATCAGCTGGTTAAAGAATTTTTGGCTAAAGATTTTACTCGAAATATCTGTATAGATGTTTCTTTGCATCAGAATGCAGGAGCTTCTATCGTTCAGCAGTTGGGGATTACTTTGGCAAAGACCAAAGAACTTACTGAAGTTTACGGTTCTGAAATTTTAAATAAACTGATTTTCAAATTGGCTGTAGGAGGAAATTATTTCTTCGAAATGGCTAAAATCCGTGCTTTTAAACTTGTTTTTAATGAGTTTTCTAAAGAGTTTGATCTGGATGAAGTTCCTTATATTTTTGCAGAAACTTCGCTAAGAAATAAATCTGTTTCAGACAGCGAAAATAATCTTATCCGTTCTACGCTGGAACTGGCTTCGGCAATGATTGGTGGTGCAGATGCAGTATATAGCAATGATTATCTGCTTCATCGTTCCACAGAAAATTCTCAGGAAATTTCTTTCAAACAGCAGATTGTATTAGCCTATGAAAGCATCATTAATGTATTTGAAGACGCTTCTAACGGAAGTTATTACATCGAAGATATTACAAAACAGATTGCCGAAAAATCCTGGAAATATTTTGTCGAAATTGAAGAAAAAGGAGGCTATTTAGACCTTTTGAAAGAGGGAAAAATTCAGGAAGATATTTTTAATCATGCATTTGAAGAGCAAAAATGGGTAGAAGAAGGAAAAATAAAGCTGATTGGAGTGAATCTGTATCCTAAATTGGAAATTAAAAAATCTGCGGAAGAATTATACCAAAAAGAAGAAATAAAAGCGGTTCGCTGGGCTGAAATGTATGAATAAGGTTATTTTACAGGAAGAAATTCAGCAATATATCCATGCAAATCTTACCAAAAATTTGCATTCTTTATTATTAAAAAAATCGCCGTTTCCCGAAGTTTCTATGCAGGAATTGGTACAGCAGATTAAAGGGAAACAGGTGGCACAAAAAAAATTTCCTTTTTTATTGAAAGAAAGAGTTGTATTTCCGCCGCAACTCAATATAGAACAGTCTTCTTCTGAAATTACTGCAAAATATAAATCTGATAAGATTAAGGGCAAAAAACTGATTGATTTAACAAGCGGTTTCGGTATTGATGCCTATTATTTATCCGAAAACTTTGAAGAAGTTACTCTGGTGGAACAAAATACCGAACTTTTGGAAATCGTAAAGCACAATTGGGATGTTTTAGGGAAAAAAGGAAGGTTTATTAACCAGCATTTAGAGGATTTTCTTAATGAAAATAAACAAAATTTCGATACAATTTATTTAGATCCTGCCCGAAGAGATCATAATAAGAATAAAGTTTTTTTGCTTGAAGATCTTTCACCAAACATTATCGAAATTCAGGAGAAACTGCTTTCCATTTCAAATGAGATTGTGATTAAGCTTTCTCCACTGATTGATCTTAAATATCTTGTTTCTGTCTTAAAAAATGTAGCCAAAATTGATATTATTGCGGTGAAAAATGATGTAAAGGAAGTGGTGATTTACCAGAAACGTGATTTTTCAGGTGAAATTTGGTGTAACTGTATCAATCTCGAATCAGAAGAACCTGCATTAAATTTTCATTTTAGCAAAGAAAAAGATGCTGTTGCAGAATATTCTGAACCGGAAAAATTTCTGTATATTCCGAATAATTCCATTTTAAAAGCAGGAGTATTTAACGTGATTTCAGAAGATTTTAAAATCAAAAAATTACATCCTAATACTCATATATACACATCAGAGACCAAAATTAAAGACTTTCCCGGAAGAGTTTTAGAAGTTGAAGTTATTGATTCTAAAGAGATTAAAAAGAAAGAACAGTTTAATATAATATCTAAAAATTATCCGCTGAAACCTGAAGATATTAAGAAAAAATATCAGCTTAAAGATGGCGGAAATCGCTATCTTATTTTTACGCAATCCAAAAAAGGTAAAATAATATTAAAATCAGTATAAAAATGTTGCCGAAAAATGCAATATTTCTTATTTTTGGGCAATATAAAATTTAGGAATTAAAATATTCCGACCGATTATTTTAAAAAAATCTACATATGAAAAAATTAGTGCTGTGTTTAGCTCTTGCAACTGTAGCGGTAAGCTGTAAAAAAATTCAGGCTGGAGGAAATAAAAATATCATCAAAATGGAAGAAGGTGCAGAAAGATATTCTGATGATGTACAAGGTGGGGGCGAATCTCATGGTACTGAAGGTCATGGTACTGAACATGCTGAAAAAAAAGCGCAGGTTTCAATTGATTTGAATGGAGTTGCTTTAAAAGGTTTTGCCAACGGAATGGAAGATAATATGATAAAATATCTTAAATCCGGTCAGTATGCAACAGCTACAGAAGACGGGTTAAAGAATGTGTGGTATAATTTTGATAATGTGAACTTTAAAATGGGTTCTTCTAATCAGCTGGAAGCAGGTTCTCAGGAGCAGTTAGATAATTTAGCCAAAATTTTGAAAGCCTTCCCTGAAGCTAAAGTTAAAATCGGAGGATATACAGACAAAACTGGTGACGAAGCTAAGAATGTTCAGCTTTCCAAAGCAAGAGCAGAGTTTATTAAATCTGAGCTTTCTAAATTGGGTGTTGATGCACAAATTGTTTCTGTAGACGGTTACGGAAGCCAGTTTGCAAAAGTAGATGCAAAAGCTTCTGATGCAGAAAGAGCTTCAGACAGAAAAATGGCTGTAAGATTTACAAAATAATTATCATATTAAATGAAAATATAAATGTCTTGCCTACGCAGGGCATTTTTTTTATTTTTAACAAAATAAATTTTTACAATGCAAGAAACTTTAAAATACATCAACGAAAATAAAAACCGTTTCGTGGATGAGTTATTTGAATTACTAAGAATACCTTCAATTTCAGCAGATCCTGCATATAAGCAAGATGTTCTGAAATGTGCCGATGTAGTAGCTTCTCACCTTAAAAATGCAGGAGCAGATCAAGTAGAAATATGCAAAACAGCAGGGTATCCTATCGTATATGGTGAAAAACTGATTGATGATAAGCTTCCTACTGTTTTGGTATACGGTCATTATGATGTGCAGCCTGCAGATCCTTTAGAATTATGGAAAAAACCTCCTTTCGAACCTTATATTGAAAAAACTGAGCTACATCCAGACGGAGCCATATTTGCAAGAGGAGCGGCAGATGATAAAGGCCAATTCTTTATGCAGATTAAAGCTTTTGAAGCGATGATGAAAACAAATTCTTTGCCTTGTAACGTAAAGTTTATTTTAGAAGGTGAGGAAGAAGTAGGTTCTGTAAGTTTAGGAACGTGGGTAGAAGAGAATAAAGAGAAACTTTCTTGCGACTGTATTTTAATTTCAGATACGCATATTTACAGCAATGAGCAGCCTACAGTAACCACAGGTTTAAGAGGTTTAAGCTATGTGGAAGTTGAAGTGGAGGGACCGAACAGAGATTTGCACTCCGGGTTGTATGGAGGTGCAGTTCCTAATCCAATTCATGTTCTTTCCAGAATGATTGCTAAATTAATTGATGAAGACGGACATATCACCGTTGATGGTTTTTATGACAATGTAGAAACTGTTTCGGATAAAGAAAGAGCAGAAATGAATAAACTGAAAGATAATCCTGAAGAGTTCAAAAAATCAATAGGATTAAATGATGTGGAAGGAGAAAAAGGCTACACTACTTTAGAGAGAACTTCTATTCGCCCTACATTAGACTGCAACGGAATTTGGGGCGGATATACAGGTGAAGGTGCAAAAACGGTTATTCCTTCTAAAGCTTTTGCTAAAATATCTATGCGTTTGGTACCTTATCAGACACCGGAAGAAATTACAGAAAAGTTTACCCGGTATTTCGAGAAAATTGCTCCTTCTAATGTAAAAGTAAAAATAACACCGCACCACGGAGGAATGCCTTATGTTTTACCTACGGATACTAAAGAGTTTTTGGCTGCAAAAACAGCTATGGAAACAGCTTTTGGAAAAGAGGTTTTACCTTACAGAGGTGGAGGAAGCATACCTATTACCGCTATGTTTGAGCAGGTTTTAGGGGCGAAATCTGTATTAATGGGCTTTGGTTTAGATTCTGATGCGATACATTCTCCAAACGAGCATTACGGTTTGTTTAATTTCTATAAAGGTATTGAAAGTATACCATTGTTTTTTGAAAATTATTCGAAGTAAAAAGTGAATTAATTTGTTAAATAACAGTCCTTGAGAAATTTTTCTTGAGGATTTTTTAATTATTTAAATTTTGTATTTAAACTTTTTTTATATTTACATTCAAATAATTAAAATTAAAAAATTATGAAAAAAGTTTTATCAACTTTGGGAGTAGTTATGCTTTCTCAATTTTCTTTTGGACAAGCTGATTGTGCGGGTGCATTAGCGATAGCTTCAGGTAGTACAACTACAGTAGCAAGTTATACGGGAACGTATATAGGTACTTGTGCTGGAAGTGGTGCAGCTACTACACCTAAAGCGATGTGGTATAAATATACTCCTACAGCAAATGGGGAGGTAACGGTTTCTTCTAACTTAACTCAAAATGATGGAGTATTAAAAACTGATGATACAAGATTATCAATTATTACTGGAGCTTGTACAGCATTATCTTGTTATGGTGGTAATGATGATATTTCTGCAAGTAATTATTTGTCTACAACAACATTCCCAGTATCAGCAGGTACTACCTATTATATTGTTTGGGATAACAGATGGAGCGATTTAGGATTTGATTTCACTATGAATTTTAACGCTGTATCATGTATTAGACCAAATGAGTTCAGTATTAATACACCTATCGCAACAAACACTACTGGCGCAACAGTTAGCTGGGGTGCTGCTGTGGGAGCACCTGCTTCTTATGATGTAGAATATGGAGCAACAGGATTTACACAAGGATCTGGAACTACGGTAAATACTACGACAACGAGTGCATCTATCAGCGGAGCTGCAGGAGCTACTCTTTCATATTACTTAAGAAGTAACTGTACAGGTTCTCAAAGTGCTTGGATTGGACCATATAGAGCATTTACTGCATTGAACGCAACTACAACGGGTTATCCTTATGGTTTTGATAATACAAGCGGTTTTGCAGCTGATGGATGGTCGGGAGCTTGGTCTACAAATAATGCTGCAGGTAATCCTCAAGCTGGTGCGCAAATGGTGTTCTCAAACTCAAGTACTGTAGCAACTACTGCTACCGACAGATGGCTGTATTCTAGACCAATTTATTTGACTGCTGGCAACTCTTATCAGATTACTTTCTATTTAAGAAATTTCACTGCCGCAACACCAATACCTGCACAAAGTTTGCAATTAAAAGTTGGTAATCAACCTAATCCTGCTGCGCAGACAACTACTGTTTGGTCTACAACAAGTTTTGCAGCATCAACTTGGACACAGATGACAACTCAGTTTAATGCGACTACAAGTGGAGTTTATTATTTTGGTTTCTATCATAATACGCCTGGTGCTGCTGGTGCTGTTTCTCTTGCTCTTGATACATTCAATATTGCAGCCGGAGTTTTAGGAACAAAAGATGTTAATACTAAAAATGTTAAATTTACTATCGATCCTAACCCAACTTCAGATGTATTAAACATTAAAACAGATTCTAAAATCAATGCGGTTTCTGTGGTTGATATGGCAGGAAGAAAAGTTGATGTTAAATTAAATGGTTCGCAGGTTGACGTGAGAAGTCTTTCAACAGGAACTTATTTAATCAATGTTGAAACTAAAGATGGTATTTCTACAGAGAAATTCATTAAAAAATAATAACTGATTATTTCAGTAAAAAAATCGTTCCTTTTGGAGCGATTTTTTTATTTTAGACAATTAAAATTTTAAAAAATGATTCAAAATAAAGTAGCATACATTACTGGCGGAACAAAAGGTATTGGTTTGGGAATTGCTGAAGTTTTATTGAAAAATGGCATTATGGTAGCATTTTCGGGAAGAAAAAAAGAGGATGTAGAAAAAGCTGAATATAATTTAAAACAAATCTCGCAGAATGTTTTGGGTATTGTTTCCAATGTAAAAAGTCTGGAAAGTGAAAATGCTGCGATAGAATCTGTCAAGCAAAAGTTTGGGAGATTAGATTATGTGATTGCCAATGCCGGGTTAGGTATATTTAAGCCTGTAGATCAGCTTTCCGCAGAAGAATGGAATGATATGATAGATACCAATCTTACCGGAGTTTTTTATACGTTAAAAGCTTCAGTTGAAGAATTAAAGAAAACGGAAGGGTATTATATTACTATTTCCAGTTTGGCTGGAGCCAATTTTTTTGAAAACGGAACCGGTTACAATGCTTCAAAATTCGGGGTGGTTGGCTTTACTCAAGCTGCGATGATCGATTTGAGAAAATATAATATTAAATCGACAGTGATAATGCCGGGTTCGGTGGCGACTCATTTTAATGGTCATATCCCGTCCGAAAAGGATTCTTGGAAAATTCAGCCTGAAGATATGGGCAATCTTGTTTTAGATATTTTGAAAATGAATCCCAGAATTTTACCGAGTAAGATTGAATTTAGAGCAACAAAACCTCAATCTTAATAACTTATAATGCGTTGAATAATAAATATATAACTGTTATGCATGCATAATATATTTTTTATTTATATTTACAAACGTAACAGACAAAAATTGCAATGCAGTTTTTTAATGAATATTAAGCAGGAAAAATAAATAATCAAAACAGAATATGAAAATATTAGTTTGTATCAGTAGTGTTCCGGATACTACTTCAAAAATCAACTTTACAGCAGATAAATCTGCATTCGACAAAAACGGAATTCAGTGGGTAATCAATCCTTTGGATGAATTTGCTTTAACAAAAGCGGTAAAATTGCAGGAATCTCAAGGTGCTACGGTAACCGTTATCAATGTTGGAGACGCAACTACAGAGCCTGTGATAAGAAAAGCTTTGGCTATTGGAGCAAACGATGCAGTACGAGTAAATTTAGATCCTAAAGACAGTTTCTCAACAGCTAAAGAAATTGCTGCAGTTGCCCAAAATGGAGGTTACGATTTAATACTTTGTGGTAAAGAATCTATTGATTATAATGGAGGTTCTGTTCCAGGAATGGTTGCACAGCTATTGGATCAGCCTTTTGTGAATGCTTCTGTTGGTCTTGAAGTAAATGGTGCCGAAGCAACTGCTGTAAGAGAGATTGAAGGAGGTAAAGAAACTATTTCGGTGAAATTACCGGCTGTTTTTGCAGGTCAGAAAGGTTTGGTAGATGAAAAAGATCTAATTATTCCTAATATGAGAGGGATTATGTCTGCAAGAACAAAACCTTTGCAGGTAGTAGAACCAGTTTCTGCGGAAGTAAAAGTTCAGGGTGTTTCTTACGATTCAGTTCCTCCAAGAGCTGCCGTTAAAATGGTTTCCCCGGATAACCTTGATGAATTGGTAAGATTGCTTCATGAAGAAGCTAAAGTAATCTAAAAGCTGGAAGCTGGAGGTTAGAAGTAGGACGTTTAATTCGATTTCTAAATCCATTCTAATCATTTAATTTTTTAATCATTTAATTTAAAAAAAATGGCAGTATTCGTATACGCAGAAAACATAAACGGAGTTTACAAAAAAGCAGCTTTTGAAGCAGTTTCTTACGCAAAAGCAGTAGCAGACCAAACGGGAGATACCGTTACGGCAATTTCTGTAAACCCTACAGATTCTTCAGATTTATTATACAAATATGGAGCATCAAAAGTAATCAACATAAAAGACGAAGGTCTTAAAAATTTCTCGGCAAAAGCTTACGCACAGGCGGTAAGTGAAGTGGCAGACGGAAATATTATTGTTTTCCCTCACACTACCGATGCTTCTTCAGTAGCACCAATGTTGGCGGTAATGAAGAACTATTCTTTAATAACGAATGTTTTGGAAGCTCCCGAAAGCCAGTCTCCATTACAGGTAAAGAGAAAAGCTTTTTCAGGAAAAGGATTTATGCATGCCAAAGCTGATGGAACAGGCGTTATTTTAACCGTTTCTCAAAATGCTTTCGGTGTAAAAGAAAATATAGTTTCTGGGTCTGAGGAAGTAAAAAATCTTTCTGTTTCTAATGAAGATACCAAAGTAATTTCACACGAGCAGAGTTCAGGAAAATTAGACTTAAAAGAAGCGGAAATTGTAGTTTCTGCAGGAAGAGGGCTAAAAGGCCCTGAAAACTGGGGAATGGTAGAAGATCTTGCTAATGTTCTTGGGGCAGCAACAGCTTGTTCTAAACCTGTTTCAGATATCGGATGGAGACCTCACACAGAACACGTAGGTCAAACGGGTAAAGCCATCGCACCTAATTTGTATATTGCCATTGGTATTTCTGGAGCTATTCAGCATTTGGCTGGTGTAAACTCATCCAAAACTATTGTAGTAATCAACAGTGATCCTGAAGCTCCTTTCTTCAAGTCTGCAGATTATGGAGTTGTTGGAGATGCTTTCCAGATTATTCCTGCACTTACTGAGAAAATTAAAGCATTAAAAGGATAAATAGATTGATAAATTGTTGGTTTTTTTAATTTGTTGTCTTTTTTAATTCAACTTGTTAATAAAGTTCATCACTTTACATCTTAATTCATCAATAAAAGCTCGGCTTCCGAGCTTTTATTTTTGTCTAAAAAAGTAAAACCTACAATAAAAAATTAATTTATATTTGTAGTCATGGATTATAAACAGCTCATCATACGCGGAATATCGTATAGCCAGACGCAATCTGGAGCTTACGCATTGCTATTGGAACATGAAGAATCTCATATAAAATTACCGGTGGTTATTGGTAATTTTGAAGCCCAATCCATCTCTTTAGGCTTAGAAAAGGATATTCATCCGCCACGTCCGCTTACGCATGATTTATTTTCAAAATTCATTGTTTCTGCTAATTATCGGTTGATTTCGGTCATTATTTATCAGATTGTAGACGGTGTTTTTTTCTCAAATATCAACTTCAAGAATTCAGAAACTCAGGAAGAGCTTATTCTGGATGCCCGAACTTCGGATGCTGTTGCAATGGCAGTTCGGTTTGATGCACCTATTTTTACGACCCAACAGGTTCTCAATGAAGCAGGAATTCTTCTTGAACTGGAAGAAGTAGCTAAAGAAGACGAAAATTTTTCTGAAACAGTATCGTCTGAAGAAGGGCTGCAGTCGGTTTCTATGGATGAACTCCAAAAATTACTAGATGATGCAGTAAGAGAAGAGGATTTCGACACTGCTCTGGAAATTCAGGAAGAAATAAAAAGGCGCAAAAAGAAAATAGATTAAAGGATTATTACTAAAATAAAAATGAATTTAAAATTACGATTAATTATCCTGAGCTTTTTACAGTTTGGGGTTTGGGGAGCTTATCTTACTTCCATGGGTAATTACTTAGGTTCGGTAGGATTGGGTTCCAAAATCGGACTGTTTTATGCCATGCAGGGTATTGTTTCCATTTTTATGCCTGCCATTATGGGGATTATTGCAGACCGATGGATTCAGGCACAGAAACTTTTGGGAATTTCCCATTTTCTTGCGGCGGTATTCTTAATCTGGGCAGGATATTACGGAATGACGGCAGGGGAACATGTAGAATTTTCAAGGCTTTTTCTTCTTTACAGCTTAAGTGTCACTTTCTATATGCCGACCATTGCACTTTCTAATTCTGTAGCCTATACCGTTTTGGTGAATAATAATTTTGATACCATTAAAGCATTTCCGCCCATTCGAACTTTGGGAACGGTAGGTTTTATCTGTGCAATGCTTTTTGTGAATTTTGCAGGAATTAAAGATGGAATTTTCCAGTTTAATTTTTCAAATGCGACGGATTTTCCGAGTTTCCAAAACAGTTATAGTCAGTTTTTTGTTTCAGGTGTTTTAGGAATATTGCTTTTTATTTATTCATTTACTTTACCGAAATGTGAGGTTAATCAAAGTACAGAAAAACGTACCCTTTCGGATGCTTTAGGGTTGAAAGCTTTTGCGTTATTCAAAGAGAAAAAGATGGCAATTTTTTTTATTTTCTCTATGTTTTTGGGAGTTTCGCTGCAAATTACCAATGGTTATGCCAATCCTTTCATTACAAGTTTCAAAGAAATCCCCGAATTTTCAAATACATGGGGATCCAACAATGCCAATGCTTTAATTTCTTTATCGCAGGTTTCAGAAACGCTTTGTATTTTACTGATTCCGTTTTTTCTGAAAAGATATGGGATTAAAAAAGTAATGTTGATGGCAATGTTTGCATGGTTCCTAAGATTCGGATTATTTGGTTTAGGAAATCCGGGTGGAGGAGTTTGGATGTTCGTTTTGTCGATGATTGTATATGGGATCGCATTCGACTTCTTTAATGTTTCGGGATCTTTATTTGTAGATAAAGAAACAGATAAAAGCATTAGATCTAGTGCACAGGGCGTTTTTATGATGATGACTAACGGTTTTGGAGCCACTATCGGTATGCTTGGAGCTCAGGAAGTGGTTAATCACTATGTTTTTTCGCAAACTGATCCTTTACTTCAATTGGAGGGATGGAAGACATCTTGGTATATTTTTGCTGGTTATGCGCTGATAATTACCATTGCTTTTGCCATTGTTTTTAAACATAAGCATAATCCTAACGAATTAAAAGATATAAAACATTAATATTTTATTGTTTGATTTTTAATAAATTACAATGCACTTTTTTCTGAATAGTGCATTTTTTTATATTTTCAGGCAACCATTTTGAAATAAAACGGTCTTATAGATAGAAACTAGTTAATGAAACATTTAGAACAGAATTTTAAACTTGCCAAAAAACAGGAACGCAAAGGCCAGAAAGCGCTTTACGAAATGTTTTCTGCTAAAATGCTGGCGGTAGCAAATTCTTATACTAATAACATTCATGATGCTGAAGATGTGCTCATGAATGCTTTTCTAAAATGCTTTCAAAAGATTGGTGACTGTCGGGATTGGAAAAGTTTTCCTTTTTGGCTAAGGAAAATTGTTGTGAATGATTCTATAAGTTTCGTGAGGAAAAATAAGAACATCATGTATGCAGATTTGGAAGTTGCAGAGGATGTTTTGGAAGATCAGGATAATCATTTTTTGAATGAAATCAATATTGAAGAAATTTTTTCTCAGATGCCAATTGGTTATCGACTGATTTTTAATTTGTATGTATTTGAAGACAAAAAACATCAGGAAATTGCAGAAATTCTCAATATTTCTGAAGGCACAAGCAAGAGCCAACTGAGCAAAGCCAAAAAATGGATTGCAGATTATCTAAAAACAAAAGAAAATGGAAAAAAAAATACTGAAACAATTAAAAACTGAGTACGAAAGCCGCGAAATAAAACCTTCTGTCGATCTTTGGGATCAAATTGAAGGTGTATTGGAAAAAGAGTCTGAAACGGTTCAGAAACCTTTGTTTAAATGGTGGAAGTACGCTGCCGTAATTGTTTTTCTGATTTCGGTGAGTGGAATATTGTATGTCTTACAGGAACATTCTTCACCAGTTTCTGAAGTTAAAAATATTGTTGATAATTCAAAAAAGACAGAACAAAAATCAAATATAATAACGGTGGAATCTTCCACAGAAAAAAGAGTTGTTAATCATTCGCCTTCTGAAAATCAAATAAAAATAAAAGATAATTTTCCTTATACAGAAAGTAAAAAAAGCTCTGAAATTGTAATAAATAATAACATTAATTTTCATTCTCAAGATAATAATGTTATTGATAATAAGCTGATTGCAGAAGTAAAAAATGAGATTGTAATTCCTAAAAGTTCAGTAGCAAAAAACAAAAAAGTAAGCTACATTACTGCAGATGATCTTCTTTTGGGTAGAGAATTGGATAAAACCAGGGAAGAAAACTCCAACGATCAGCGTAGATTTGGCGTTATTGATATGAGTAAAATTAAGGGACCTAATTCTTTAAAAATTTTTGGTATTACGGTGTATTCGGATTCTTTAAATAATAAATAATTCAGATGATTTTTATAGGATATTACTGTTTGGATTTTCCGAACAGAAGAACTTCACTGCCTGAAAAATTCAAATCCAAAAATCATTTCTTCAAAAAAATAAACAATTAAATTTAATAAACATGAAAACTAAACTTACTTTAATTGCAGCTTTATTTGCATTTTGCTATGGACACTCGCAGGATAAAAAATACACAGATGTTCAGATCAGAAATTATTCTAAAAAAATTGACAGTATTATTGTCTCCGAAAAGGGAAAAATGAATATTGAACTGGATGCTCTCGAAAAAAACTTTAAAGAGAATAAAATTTCTTCGGAAGAAAAGCAAAGCCGCCGTTTGGAAATTGCCCAAAAATATGAAGATATTATTAATGGTAAAGTTGAAGAGCAAAAAAACACTCTCGAAGCCGCTACAAAAGAACTTGTGAAAAATTCTGTGATGGGGAAAAGCAGCATTTTTGAAGAATTAAAATTTTCTCAAAACAATGCCTTACTTAGTTTCAGAGATCCAAAAAAAACTAAAAAAGAGCTTTTGGAGAGCGTTGATATCAATTTTTCATTGGGTTTCACCAATCTTACAAAATCTGCAGGCTCAATGGCACTTTTTAATAAAGATTCAGATGTTCTTTTTGGTAAATCTACTTCATTAACGTTTGAAGTCCGTTACACCAATCAGTTAGGAAGCCTCACTTCTCCGATATTCTACAGAATTGGTTTAGGAGGAAGAAGCGATGGTTACAGACTTGCCAATTCTAAAGTGATTACACAAACAGGAAGCCAAATCTCGTTAAGTGATTTTTCTTTAGGAACTCTTAGAGGTTCATCAATTTCCAATAATTATGTTATTGTCCCGGTAGATTTTGTTTTTGTAATGAACCCGAAATATACAGTGGAAAATGGAGAAAAAATGCTGGACAATTCTAAAGGTAATTTCAGACTTACTGCTGGAGTTTATGGAGGTGTGCGTTATCTTAGCCAAAGTATTGTACAATTTGAAAATTTTAATGGCAACCGTTCTGCAAACAGAGAAAATATTAACGGCTCGGCAAATAATTTTCTTTTTGGAGGAAAATTGTCTTTAGGATATGGTGCTCTTAATGTATTTATTAAAAAAGATTTTACGGCAGCTTTTAATGATAATGCCCAATTAAGTAATAAATATGGTATTCAGATTGGTTTAGAATTATTGTATGTTAATTTTTAAATATTTCTAAAAATTAATTAAACATTAAATAATTGATAATTATTACCTTATTTATTTGTTTAATAGATATTATCATTATTAAATAAATGATTTTAAAACATACTTACAAAAAGTATGTTTTTTTTTGTACTTTGGCATTTTAAGACTTATGAAAAATATTCAGCTTTTAGGATTGGTTTTGGTAATCATAGGAAGTTTTCTTCCTTTGGTGCATGTTCCGGTAATAGGAAACTGGAACTACTGGAAAGTAGATCATTATCTGGCTATTGCCTGCTGGATTTTTAGCGGATTGGCATTATTGGGAATCGTAAACGGAATTCAGAAATTGGTTAAAACAAGTGCTGTTTTACTTATTGTTCTTTTTACTTTTACTATTTTGGCTACTAAATATCAGGCATTCAGTTATTTCAGTTTTTTACCATTCAAATCTTGGACAGAAACTTTGGCTTCTACCGTAAAATTGAAATGGGGATGGTTTGCTGAATTTGCAGGAGCTTTCATCTTGCTTTTCTTTTCTAAAGCTTCAAAAAATAATTTAAATTAATACAATATAAAAATCTACACATGAAAGAAGTATTCATTGTTTCCGCAGTAAGAACTCCAATGGGAAGTTTCATGGGAAGTTTATCAGCAGTTCCGGCTACAAAACTGGGAGCTACAGTGGTAAAGGGAGCATTAGATAAAATAAATCTTGATCCTAAAAACGTACAGGAAATCTATATGGGAAATGTTCTTCAGGCAGGTGAAGGGCAGGCTCCAGCAAGACAGGTAGCTTTGGGTGCAGGGCTTTCCAACGAAACGCCTTCCACTACCATCAATAAAGTTTGTGCTTCAGGAATGAAAGCTGTTATGATGGCAGCACAATCCATCAAAGCAGGCGATATGGATGTTATTGTAGCAGGAGGTATGGAAAATATGTCTATGGTTCCTCATTATTACAACGCAAGAGTTGCCACGAAATTAGGTGATGTAAAAATGCAGGACGGAATGGTTCTAGACGGTCTTACAGATGTTTATAACAAAGTTCATATGGGTGTTTGTGCAGAAAAATGTGCAACAGACTATCATTTCACAAGAGAAGATCAGGACAATTTTGCCATAGAATCTTATAAAAGAGCTGCAAAAGCGTGGAGCGAAGGGAAATTTGCTGAAGAAATAGTGCCGGTATCCATTCCTCAGAGAAAAGGTGAGCCAATTGTTTTTGCTGAAGATGAAGAATATAAAGCGGTAAATTTCGACAGATTGCCAACGCTTCCAACGGTGTTCAAAAAAGAAGACGGAACCGTAACAGCAGCCAATGCATCTACATTAAATGACGGTGCTTCTGCATTAATTTTGGTTTCTAAAGAAAAAATGGAAGAATTGGGTTTAAAACCTTTAGCTAAAATTGTTTCTTATGCTGATGCAGCCCAGGAACCGGAAAACTTTACAACAGCTCCTGCAAAAGCACTTCCTATTGCTCTTAAAAAAGCGGGTCTGGAAGTTTCGGATATTGATTTTTTTGAATTTAACGAAGCTTTTTCAGTAGTTGGCTTGGCGAATAATAAAATTTTAGGTTTAGATGCATCCAAAGTTAATGTGAATGGTGGAGCAGTAGCTTTAGGACATCCGCTTGGAAGTTCTGGATCCAGAATTATTGTTACTTTAATCAATGTTTTAAAGCAAAACAATGGTAAATATGGTGCTGCAGCAATCTGTAATGGAGGTGGTGGTGCTTCAGCTATTGTTATTGAAAATATTTAATTATTGTTTTTAAATAAATCTTTGGAATCCGGAAGCAATAGTTTCCGGATTTTTTGTACTTCAATTTTGCTTTAAATGATTTGTTAATTAATCTGTTTCTTCATATAAAAATCCTTTTTATTTTAACAAATCAATAAAATTGATACTAAAAAAAATAAAAACTCCTGAATGTTCAGCGGTTTTTCTATTTTTGTGAAACTAATTCCTTTAGATAATGTCTGAAAAAGAAATTCAACCGACTCAAAATATAAAGAATAACCCGAAAATTATGAAAGCTTGGGCAGTTTACGACTGGGCAAACTCGGTTTATTCATTGGTAATTACTTCTACCATATTTCCGATATATTATTCCATAATTACCACAGCGTACGAAAAGAAAGAGTTTGTGCAGGAAAGCGGAAGGTGGATTGATGTTCCTGTAAGACATATGATTCATATTTTAGGGAAAGAATATCAGCCGGATGCAGTTTATGGTTATTCTTTAACAATTTCTTTTCTTATTGTGGTGCTTCTTTCACCATTTTTATCTTCATTGGCAGATACGATTGGAAACAAGAAATCTTTTCTTCAGTTTTTCTGTTATCTGGGAGCGACTTCTTGTATGGGATTGGCGATGTTTACAGGGATGCATAATGTTTTTTTAGGACTGCTTTTCAGTATAACCGCTAGTGTTGGGTTTTGGGGAAGTTTGGTTTTTTATAATTCTTTTCTACCCGATATTGCAACAAGAGATAAGCAGGATGCTTTGTCCGCAAAAGGATATGTTTACGGATATATTGGTTCTGTAGTTCTTGTGGTGCTTTGTTTGGTTTTAATTATGGTTTTGGCAAAAGGAGAAGAGCAGAAACTTATATTTACAAGAATTACATTTTTACTTACGGGAGCTTGGTGGTTTGGATTCTCTCAATATACATTCAAGCATTTGCCTCAGTTTGGGGATGTTAAAGAAAAACTTCCAAAGGATTTAGTACTTCTGAATTACAAAAATATCTTCAAAAAACATGAAGAACAAGGTGGCTTTTTCGAAGTTTTGAAAGATAATATCAGTTTTTACAAAGATATTGCTAAAGAAAGCTTTAGAGAGCTTTTCAGGGTTGGAAAAGGTCTTTTTAAAGACAGAAATCTGAAATTTTTCTTATCCAGCTTTTTCTTTTACAGTGTTGGGATGCAGACTATTTTCTTAATGGCAACCCTTTTTGGTAAAAGTGAGATTAATCTGGCTCAGGATAAACTTATTGGTACTTTGCTGATTATTCAGATTGAAGCTATTATAGGAGCTGTAATTTTCTCAAGACTTTCCAAAAGAGTCGGAAATAAAAACGTAATTTCTATTGCAGTCATTCTATGGATTGTTGCTTGTATTTGGGCATTCTTCCTGAACAAAGAAAATCCTACAGTAGAATATCAGTTTTATGGTGTTGCGGCCGTTGTAGGATTGGTGATGGGCGGTCTTCAGGCAATGTCCAGATCTACTTATTCTAAGCTTTTACCGGAAGATTCTATGGAAAATACTACTTTTTTCAGCTTTTATGATGTTCTAGAAAAGCTGGCGATTATAGTGGGAACTTTCGTTTTTGCATTGTTTATAGATAAGTATGACGCATTAATTGATATTTTTGCCAAGATTAATATTGCCTTACCTTCAGCTTCAGGAATGAGATTTGCGGCTTTCTCTATGGCGATATTCTTCTTTATTGGTCTCATTTTAATCCGTTTTCTGAATGTACCTAAAAGACAGCACAGAGATACGTTATAAATGGCTTAAAATTTGTTAAAGTTTGAGCAGAATAGCTTAACTTTGCATAAACGTTTTAACACATAATGACGAACCCTTTATTTTACGCTAAAATTATCCTTTTCGGAGAGTACGGAATGATAGAAGATTCACAAGGTCTTGTAGTGCCGTATAGTTTTTATAAAGGAACTTTAAAGTTTTCAGACGAAAATTCTGATTCTGAATTTGAGAAAAAATCTAATGAGCACCTCATTAAATATGCTAATTTCCTTGAAAAACTGAATCTTCCTGAAAAGTTTAAGCTTGATGTTAACCGTTTTAAAGAAGATATTTCTCACAGACTTTTTTTTGATTCTAATATTCCGCAAGGGTATGGTGTAGGAAGTTCAGGAGCACTTGTGGCCGCTATTTTTGAAAAATATTCCTTTCAAAAATATAGCCCGGAAAGTATTTCTAAAGACGATCTTAAAAATATTAAAGCCGTTTTTGGAGAAATGGAAAGCTATTTCCATGGTAAAAGTTCAGGAATGGATCCTTTGATCTGCTATATGAATCTACCGATTCTTATCGAAAACAAAGAAAATTTAGATAAAGTAGCCATTCCGAAAGGGGAAGAAGGTAAAGGTGCAATTTTTCTTATTGATTCCGGTATTACGGGTGAAACAGGTCCGATGATTCAGATTTTCTTTGAAAAAATGAAAACAGAAGGTTTCCGTAAAACGCTGAAAGAAGAGTTTATTCGCTATAACAATGCGTGTATAGATTCTTTCCTCAACAAAGATATGAACCCATTCTTTAGAAACCTTAAAAAGCTTTCTCACTGGGCTTACGAACATTTCCGTCCGATGATTCCCGAAAGTATTTTCAATATCTGGAAAAAAGGACTGGATTCTAACGCCTACTATCTTAAACTTTGCGGCAGCGGAGGCGGAGGATATATTCTAGGATTTACTAAAGATTACGAAAAAGCAGAAAAAATGCTTGAAGGTTTCCAGAAAGAAGTGATTTACAGATTCTAAAATTTTCAGGAAATGAATTCTGAAAAAGAAAACATCCGGGATAAAGATTTTATGTCTAAATCTCTGCTTTACAGAATCTCACAGTTTTTTGGATTTCTTCTTGGTGCCCGTTTTTTTGTTGCCATTTTGCTCACTTTTGCACTATATGTTTCTACATATTTTTTATTCAATCAGGATGAAACTTTCAGAAATTTCGTTTTTGACTTCAAAGTTCACGGTATTATATTTTGTACCGTACTATCCATTCTTGCAGGCGGAATCATCAACCAGTTTTATGATGTAGAAAAAGATCATATTGCTAAACCTTTCAGAAGCAGAATTCAGAGTTTCATAAAGCAGAAATATTTTCTGTATGCTTATTTAGTTTTAACATTTCTTTCTCTCGGTGTTGCTGCTTTCATCTCGCACAGAGTTTTGGTATTCTTTATTGTTTATCAGTTTTTTATGTGGTTTTACAGCCACAAATTGAGCCGCATTCTTATCGTCAATAATCTTACTTTTGTAAGCCTTACATTATATCCTTTTTTTGGAATGATGGTCTATTATGAAACTTTTTCGAAAAAAGTTTTTCTCATGGCTATTTTTCTTTTTTTAATTCTGTTATGTATTGATATTGTAAAAGATATGCTGACAAAAACTGTAGATAAAACATTCGGATATATCACCATTCCAAATTATTTCAGTTCCAAAACAACCAATACGATTGTTATTTCCATTTTAACCGTGATTATGGCAGTTTCAATGAAACTTATTGATAAAACAGGCATTTCCGGTTACATGTCTTACTATTTTGTATTAGGATTGTTTGTTATCATTGTATGTATTTACCTTTTAATTAACTCTTCCAGAAAGATTAAAGTTTTAGTTCTCAATATATTAAGATTTTGGATTTTGGTAGGAATTGTTGCTATGCTTCTTACAGGAATTCAAGGTAAATTGTAAAGAAAAAGCTTTAAAAAAGAGGTGGTTATTCTTACATTTGCAATAATAATTTTTACATAAAAAGAATGCCCATTTTTAACGATACTCAAGTTGCTTTTGCTGATAAAACAGATGCACAGTTAAGAAAAGCGTATTGGATGTTTAAAATGATTGAACAGCCTGCTTTAACCAATATTGGTACTTCTGTACTTAATTTTACGGTTCATAATAATTTTCCTTTTGTTACCGGAATTGTTAAAAATACACTCTTCGAGCAGTTTGTGGGAGGAGAAACCCGTGAAGAAAGTATGAAAGTTGTTAAACAGCTTTTTAAAAGAGGAGTAGGAAGTATTTTCGATTATTCTATTGAAGGAAAAGAAGACGAAGAAACTTTTGATACAGTCTGCAAAGAGATTAAAGATATTGTGAGATTTTCTGTAGGCAATCCTGCAATCCCTTTTATTGTTTTCAAACCAACTGCATTTGGAAGAATAGATCTTTATGAAGCGGTGGGAAATGGTTCAGAACTAACTTCAAGCCAGAAAGAAGAATGGTCGAGAGTGGTGAATAGATTTGATGAAGTTTGCCAGCTTTGCCACGAAAACAACAAGAAAGTGATGGTAGATGCGGAAGAAACCTGGATGCAGGATGCAGCAGATCAGCTTTGTGAAGAAATGATGGAGAAGTACAACCAAGAAAAACCAATTGTCTGGAACACCATACAGATGTACAGAACCGGTCGTTTGGAATATATGGAGCAGCATCTTAACAGAGCCCAAGAACGAAACTACTTCATTGGTTATAAAATTGTTCGTGGTGCGTATATGGAAAAAGAGAGAGCCAGAGCTGTGGAGAAAGGATATGCAGACCCAATTCAGCCAACGAAAGAAGCATCAGATAAAAATTACAATTCAGGGATCGATTTTGTTATGAATCATCTCGATAAAGTTTCTGCATTTTTTGGTACTCACAATGAGATTTCTTCGGAGCTTATTATGGATAAAATAAATGCTAAAGGATTACCGCACAATCATGAAAACCTTTATTTCGGGCAGCTTTACGGCATGAGTGATAACATTACTTTCTATTTGGCAGATAAAGGGTATAATGTGGCTAAATATCTTCCTTACGGACCTGTAAAAGATGTTGTACCTTATCTTACAAGAAGAGCCAGAGAAAATACATCTGTTGCCGGACAAACCGGAAGAGAACTAGGCTTAATTAAAAAAGAACTGGAAAGAAGAAAAAATAATTTTCTTTTTTACAAATGATAAAACAAAAACTCCATCGCTAGATGGAGTTTTTGTTGTTATTAGGGTTCAAAACTTTCAAATTTTCCATTTTCGTAGAACAAAACAATACGTTTTATCTTATTGATTTGATTATCAGTATTTTCTGTAATTATTTTTTTTGTTGAATTTTCTAATGGCTGAGAATTCAATATTTTCTGTTCTTCTTTACTTTGATACGATATAGGCGATTCTGACGGCGTTACATTTTCTTCTGTTTTTGGAAGATCAACATTCTCTAAAATCTCGTCTTCACTAATTAAGGTAAAAAGATCAGGAAGAGAAGTAGGTTTAGTTTTTTCTGTTTCATCATTCTGTTCATCTTCTTTAAGTTCAGACTTCAGCATTTCACCTTCACCGTTTACCAGCCAATCCCATAAAATCTCGGGAAAACGAGATTTTATTTTAATAATGAATTCCAGAGAAGGCTTATTTCTGCCTGAAGTAACATGAGAAATAGAAGATCTCTGAACATCAATTTCGTCTGCAAATTCTGAAGGAGTATATCCTGAATATTCTATAATTTTTGAAATTCTTTCGTTTAAACTCATTTATTCTTATTGAAAATGATAATTACAAATGTAAATAAATTATTCACAAATATAAAATACAAATGTAAATAAAAACAGTTGCTATTGCAATACATTTGTAAACATAATATGTTGCTAAAAACCAACATATTATAAAATTTTCATTAGTTGTTAACAAATTATTTAAAACCATTTATTGATTTGACTATTCAATATTTATGTTAAAGTATTCCATGAGATAAATACTGTAAGAACAATTTTTATGGCTTATATAAAGTGAATAAAATAATAATTCAATTATCTTGACAATTAGCACACCAATTAATTAATAGAGTAGGATAGGGCTTTCATGGAGTATTTGTAGGGTTAAATTTAAATAATTCCAATATTACTTAGTTAAATTTCAGATTAGAGATCATTATTCATCTCGTACATAAGCATCCATTAGATATTCACTTAAATGCCTAAAATTATTTTTTCGAATTTGAATTTCAAAACAAAAAACATATCAATTTACATTTGTAATTATAGCAAAATACAATGTTTTTTCACATTAGAAATGTTTAACCGAATAACACTCAAATGGAGAAAAGATACCTTATCTTAACTTAAAGTAAATCTTAATTAATTGTTTAATTAAAAGTTATAAAACACTGATTTTTAATTAAATAAATAATTATAATTAAATTATTAGCAATTAACATTTTTATCAACAGACAAAAAGGCAATTTGATTTGTTTAACGATTTTACAAATGTTAACATTGTTTTCTTTTCAAAAATCATTAAATTTGAATAATGTAAATTGTTATTAAATGAATTGGAAACATTTCTATACTGTAAATTCTGAATTTCCTAATCGCTATATTTCCCCTAAAAAATTATTTTCTTTTCTTAAAGAGAATTATGCGGAGTATGTTACGGAAGTTGGTAGATCTTTTTTAGATTATCCTATTTATAAATTGTCGATTGGTAAGGGAAGTACCAAAGTTTTAGCATGGTCGCAAATGCACGGAAATGAATCTAATGCTACTCATGCAATGTTGGATCTATTGGAAAGTTTTAAAAATAGTCCTCAAACTGGAAAGGAATTACTCAGTAAAATCACTTTAGATTTTATTTTTATGCTTAACCCCGATGGTTCTGAAAAATGGACACGACTTAATGCTTCAGATATAGATCTTAATCGGGATTTTCATAATGAAGCAAGTAAGGAAATAAAGATTTTAAAAAAAATGGCAGCTTCCTCCAAATACGATTATGCACTGAATTTGCATGAACAGCGAACTATTTTCACAACAGATGGTATTCATCCGGCTACACTCTCCTTTCTTGCACCTTCAGAAAATGTGGAGCGTACTATTACCGATAACCGAAAAAAATGTATGGCAGTTATTGCGGAAGTTTATAAAGAACTCAGCACATTAATTCCTGGGCAAATTGGTAGATATTCTGATGAATTTTATCCTGCCTCTACTGGAGATAATTTCATAAAAGCAGGAATGCCCACTATTTTATTTGAAGGAGGACATTTTGTAGATGATTATACCAGAAAAGAAACCAGAAAGTATTATACCATTGCACTTTACTGTGCTTTAGAAGCGATGAGTACGCTTCGATCAGGAACCGATGGTTGGGAAATTTATAACGAAATTCCAGAAAATAAGGAAACTCATTACGATATTATTTACAGGAATGTAAAATTAAATACAGATCACGAATGTGTTTTAGATATTGCGGTACAGTACAAAGAAGTTTATGAAACAGGAAAAGATGAAGTTTCGTTTATCCCGTATGTCGCATTGGTAGGCGATGTAAAAGGAAAAAAAGGTTGGCTCGAAATAGACTGTTCCGGGAAAAAATTTATTTCCGAAACCAAATATCCCAAACTGGATGCAGAAGTAAGTTTTACCATAGAAGATTAAGAAAAAAAGCGGAATTTTAATTCCGCTTTTTTTATATTTTAGTTAACAACTTTAATTCCGTTGGCAACAAATCTTATTTCCTCTTTAGGTTTTGTAATCGCATCAATTTCAGATTGAGGCTTTTTAGCATCTTGTGCATAGTGTTTTTGTTCGTCCACAGAAGTTACTTTTTTCTCTGCACTCCCTTCTAAAACAACAGTTTTGCCTTTAAGAGCAGTCGGAACGAAAAACCCATAATCTTTCATTTTAACGAAAAGCTGAGTATTATCTTCTGTCTCTAAAGTAAGCCAACAGCCTTTTTTGTCGCAAACATCTGTTACTTTTCCTTTTAGAGCAACGTTCTGAATTTTTTCATTTGCTTTTTTAAGCTTTTTGTTTAGTTTTTCAGGGCTTATTGCTTTAGACTCTGTTTTAGAATTTACTGCAGCACCATAAAAATCTCCTACCAAAGCACTTCCTTCCGGCGGTCCCATTTTTTTTGTTTCCTGGGCAAAAGCTAAAGTAGAAAAACTTACAGCAGTAGCTAATAATATTGCTTTAAATTTCATATTATTTATTTTTATCAAAAATACTAATAATATTTGAATAAAAATGATGAAAAAACTTGATAAAAAGCAGGTTGTTTCCATCACTGTTTAAAATGATTTCAAATAATAAACTAAGAAATTTTTATGAGGAGCTTAATCCCGCTTTCCACTATATCTTTTTTGTTACGGCTTCCGCTTCGCTCCAGCCGAACAAAAAAGGATGCCGTTTCAATCGGGGCTAGGAT
Source organism: Chryseobacterium sp. RR2-3-20 (assembly GCF_017808115.1). Classification (NCBI taxonomy): domain Bacteria; kingdom Pseudomonadati; phylum Bacteroidota; class Flavobacteriia; order Flavobacteriales; family Weeksellaceae; genus Chryseobacterium; species Chryseobacterium sp. RR2-3-20. Next base: position 32,063 of record NZ_JADQBD010000025.1, read on the forward strand.
TTTAGTCAGTCATTTAACTTAGAATGAATTTTATAGAATTATTTGGATTTTATAAATCTTATCCCCAATTCACTTTAGTACAGAAAATTCATTAAGTTGAAAATTGATTAATTACATCAAAAAGCTAAAAATTTTAGAATAAATACATGAAAAAATAGTTTCATTTAATAATCAAACAAAATAAAAAAAAACAATCTTATATTTAATTATATTTGAAATCTATACTCAACTATGCAGAAAAAACTAAAACTTTGGGATGCCATTATGCTTGTGATGGGCTCCATGATCGGAAGCGGAATTTTTATCGTAAGTGCAGATATGATGAGAAATCTCGGATCGGGTTATTGGTTAATCATTGTTTGGATTATTACAGGAATTATGACGGTTGCAGCTGCGATAAGCTATGGCGAATTGTCGTCTATTTTTCCAAAAGCAGGCGGACAGTACACTTATCTTACAGAAATTTTTGGAAAGAAAATGGGTTTTCTATACGGATGGGGACTTTTTACGGTTATCCAAACCGGTACTATTGCTGCTGTTGCAATGGCATTCGGGAAGTTTACGGCTTATTTAGTTCCTTGGCTTAATTATTCAAATCCTATTTTTCAAAGTGGTGAATTTCAGATTACTTATATTCAGATTTTGGCAATTTTTGTCATTTTATTGCTTACTTACATTAATACAAGAGGAGTAGAAAGCGGAAAACTTTTACAGAATTTATTTACAGGATCAAAAATTCTTGCTTTATTAGGTCTTGTTGCTTTAGGATTTATTTTGGTAGATTTTTCTCATTTGGCAGAAAATTTTAGTTTCGGAACAGATGCATTCAACAATTTGAATAAAGATTCAAAAGGAAATTTTCTTAAAACAGGTTGGGAATCTATATCAGGAATGGCTTTACTGGGCGGAATTGCTGCTGCAATGGTAGGTTCGGTTTTCAGTTCTGTGGCGTGGGAAAGTGTAACTTTTGTTTCGGGAGAAATTGAGAATCCTAAAAAAAATGTCGTAAAAGCTATGATTTTAGGAACTTCTGCGGTAATGCTGCTTTATATTGCTGTTAATTTTGTGTATCTTAATGCATTAGACCGCGATTCTATTGCTTTTGCTGCCAATGAAAGAGTTGCAGTAACAGCTTCGCAAAGTATTTTTGGAAATGCCGGAACCATTATTATCGCTGTTTTGGTGATGATTTCTACTTTTGGATGCAATAACGGACTTATATTGGCTGGAGCAAGGGTTTTTCAGACAATGGCAAAAGATGGACTGTTCTTTAAATCGGCTATTAAAAATAACAAAAATCAGGTTCCTGAAAATGCACTTTGGATGCAGGGAATTTGGGCATCGGTTTTATGTTTGAGCGGTCAGTACGGAAATCTTTTAGACATGATTTCTTTCGTTATAGTTCTGTTTTATATGATTACCGTATTTGGAGTTATTTATCTGAGAATTAAAAAACCGGATCTGGAAAGACCTTATAAAACTTGGTTATATCCGATAACACCATTTATATATTTATTTATAGGAACATGTTTCTGCGTTTTGCTTCTTATTTACAAACAGCAATATACTTGGCCAGGATTTTTAATGGTTTTAATTGGATTGCCGATATATTATTTAATCAACAGAAAGAAATAAACAAAAAGAAGCCGTCTCATAACCGAGGCGGTTTTTTTGTTTAAAAACACTTGTGAGATTGACATGTATTTTTTGTATTTATTTAACAATCAACTATATATTGAACTTAAGCATTACAATGAAAATCAGTTGGTTTTATTTTCTCATACTTTTGAGGGTTTAATTTCCCGGGAATATCCTGTCCGCATCGTAAATGATGTTTTAGAGAAGGTTAATATTTCCAAATTATAACCGCTTACCGTAGAGAAGGTAATCCGGGTTACCATTCGGTAATGATGCTCAAAGTAATGGTTTTTGCGTATATGGAAAACATTTATTAATCAAGAAAAATAGAAAAGGCAATGCGTGAAAATATGCTTTTTATGTGGCTTTCCAATAAGAATATTGCCGATTATAATACCATTGCAAGATTCAGAAGTCAAAAATTGCAGATCGCTTTCAAGGATATTTTCACGCAGGTGATTTTGCTTTTGGTAGAAGAAGGCCACCTTTGACAAAGAACAGAACCGACCTTATCAAAACAAAAACAAAACCTTTAGCAAAGAGCATTTGTATTAAAATCGGGAACAAGATTTTTATGTTTGTCCCATGGGACAAAGAATGGAAAAAACGTATGAAAACACCACCAAAACGAAAAATGGTTTTATACAGAACCAATCGCATTACCAAGCCAAAAACTGTAGTGGATGTCCGTTGAGAAGCAGGTGTCATCAGTCCAAAGAAAACCGCAGTATAGAACGGAATCACAATTTGGAACGCCACAAAGAATTCGCCCGAAAACGACTGAAAAGTGAAGAAGAAGTACAAAAAACGTAAAAAAAGATGCTGCGATGTGGAACCTGTGTTTGCGCACCTGAAACACAATTACAATTTTAAACGATTTATGCTCAAATTCATCAAAAAAGTGGAAATTGAGTTCGGATTACATGTTTTAGTACATAATTTGATAAAGAAAGTGGGGTGAGATCCACATTTATTCAAAAAAATGATTCAAAAAAAACAAATCCAAAAGTTCAATAAAAAAAACCACCTTACAGAAAATGAGACGGCTTCTTCTATTTCTACGTAAGTACGCTATTTGTAGATCTCTTCGTTTTAGTTCTCTGAAAATTTTCATTATCCATTATATAAACTATTTCTGGTCATAAAACCTACACCGATTTATATTTAAGACTTTGGTTTTTAAGAATAAATTTCCAATTTTAAGTTTCTTATATCAAGAACGAGCTCTAGAAATTTGCGTAATTTTGATTCATTCCTACAATGATATAAGACCTCATTTTCAAACCATTGCTTAACACCAAAATAGGAAACATTGAAAATAAAAAACAAAGTAAAAACGTTGTTAGACTAGTTAAAAATTAATTATTTTTGATCTATAATCTGTATCGGATTTTTAGGATAGGATAATAATTTATTTTTTTCTATTTGCCTTGATGATCATGAATGCTAACCCTAAGCCCAAACCTGTTAGCATAGCAATTTTTGTTTTTTTTCCAGGAACGGGTAGTGATGTTTCTCCATAAATTCTATGTGGTTCTGAAGATTCTTCTAAAACATTACCCGGATCGTCCGGAGCATTTTTAAGTTTCATCATTAGACGCATTCCAGCAGAAGCAGCATTAATAACTGTTTTAGGAAATGCCTGATAAACATTTTTTAACAGCCATGAAGTAAAGTCTGGGAACAAATCCTTTTTAGGTTCTTTCGCAAGCTGTACAATTTTATCTGCAGTATCTCTAGGATCTGATGCAAATGGAGGAATTTTAAAATCTAAACCAGAATATTTTGCAGAATGCATATTTCCTGTAGAACGTTGAATTTGCGGATAAAGATTGGCAATATAAATCTCTGGAAACTCAGAAATTTCCCCGTGGAGACATTCCATCATTCCGCGGATCCCGAATTTGGTTGAAGAATAAACTGCACTGTAAGGAGCCGGCATAAATCCTCCAATAGAAATATTATTAATAAGAATCCCTTCGTTCTGTTCTTTGAACAATTTTAGGACATGATAAGCTCCATGCATATATCCAAAAAGATTGGTTTTTATCACCTGTTCATGTATTTCCATCGGTATTTCATCGAATTTACCGCTTGCCATAACTCCTGCATTATTTACCCAAATATCTATTCTGCCAAATTTTTTTACGGCAGCTTCTACAAGATTTTCCACTTCTTCAGATACGGAAACATCTGTAGGCACTGCAATTGCATTTACTCCTAAGTCTTTGCATAAAAGAACCGTTTCATCTAATGCTTTTTCACCTCTGGCGGCAATAATAATATTACAGCCTTCAAATGCAAAGGCTTCTACAGTCGCTCTTCCGACACCGCTGCTTCCACCAGTAATAACGACAGTTTTTCCTCTAAGACTTCTTTTTTCTAAGTTGTTTTTTGATTTCATATCAGAAATGATTTTGGTTGATTTTATAATACTATCTATTTTTACACCAAAGACATTCTCTGAAATCTATTTTTACTCTGTAATTAAAAAAACACAGGCGAATATCTATGTTTTTATAAATTTAATATTGATTATTTATATATTTAAAGTCAGAATGGCTTTGCTTCGTAAGATTAGCATTTTTGAAAGTTGCCGAAATTATAGAATAATAAGATTATGCTTTACTTGACTATAAAATTTTGAGCCTTTAGGAGAAATCTCTAAAATCATATTTTCAGAATCTGAAATACTACGATTTAGTGAATCATTTTTAATTGAGTTCGAAAGTATCTAAATTTATCAAATTTAACATTTTAAAATCATAGAATTACTTTCTATTTTTAATCTTCTGATTTTTATAGATGTTTTCAGAATAAATTCCATTTTCAAAATATAAGGTACAGAAACTAACGTTTTGTTTCTCTCAGGAATTAAAACATTAAAATGAAGATGAGCACCAGAAACATAGCCGGTTTCTCCACTTAAACCAATGGGTTGATTGCGTTTCACAAAATCGCCTACTTTTACAAAATTTCCATTTTTCTTTAAATGTGCATATTGTGTAAAAAGACCACTTTGAGGATGATAAACTGTAATAAAGTTAGAAAAATTCTCCCAATTTTTGTCATTTTTCCCAAATTCATAATCTTTTATAACTCCTACAACAAAACCATCATCTGCACAGGTAATGGTATCACCAACTTTCATATCAAAATCAACTGCATATCGCGAATAGGGAGTATTATGGGTAAAATTCCCATTATTTCCCTGCATTATTTTATATTTTTTGCCTTTGGGAAAGGGTAAAGCAAGAATGTTTTTTTTAATTATTTTATTATCGTCACCCAGAGCCTGAAAATAATTGTAATTAAATTTTTTAACATCTAAATTCGGTATGAAAAATTTTATTTCACGCTTAGATCTTTCATTCAATAAAATTTTTATGGTATCCTTAATCAATTTATTTTCTTTTAAATATTTCGAAAAAAGATTAATCCGTAATGGGCAATGAAGAGGATTCTCTAATTTTATTGACAAGGTATCTTTTGCATAATCAACAATGTATGAAGATTCGAATTGATTGTATTTTTATGTAGGTAATTCTTGTGCATTCAGCTTAAAAAAAGTTATACATATAAACAAAGCAATAATTGTCTTTTGAAAATTCATTTCCATCGGTAGTGATATTTCTTCAAATATACATTCTCTCATTGATATTTATAATAGGCATCATATTTTTTTTGCATAAAAATGCTATCTATATAAAGGATAAGTATTGTAAATTTATATTTAAATTGAATTTGAAATTATGAAAGTAGAAATTTGGTCAGACATTATGTACCCATTCTGTTATATAGGTAAGAAAAATTTTGAAAAAGTGTTAGACAAGTTACCTTTTAAAGATGAGATAGAAGTAGAATGGAAAAGTTTTCAACTTGATCCATCACTGAATCCTTCCGAAACAATGACAACCCAAGAATATTTTACTGCAAAAAAAAGAATTTCGCCAGAGCAGGGACAGCAATTATCTGCACAAGTAATTGATATGGGAAAACGTGCCGGAATAGATTTTAATTTTAAAGATGCAATTATTACCAACACGTATAATGCACACAAACTTCTCCATTTGGCTAAAAAATATAATAAAGCAATCGAGATGGAAGAGGAGCTTTTTAAAGCACATTTCCTCGATGGTAAAAACATCGGAAGTGATAGTGATCTTGTAGAAATTGGAGGAAATATAGGTATCCCTGATGAAGAAATTGAAAAATGTCTAGAATCAAATGATTTTGATGCAGAAATTCAATTTGATTTTGATAAAGCAAAAGCTTATGGCGTTTCGGGAGTTCCTTTTTTTGTGTTTGATAGTAAATATGGCGTTTCCGGAGCTCAGCCTTCAGAAGTTTTTGAAGATACTTTACGCCAAACATACGCAGAAACAGAAAAACTGATAAAAAAAGATTCTGTTAACGATTTATCTTGTGGACCAGATGGTTGCATAATTTAACATAACACTTATAATATATTTTTGTTAATAGTTGATAAGAAATGAAACTTGCAATATTATGTAAGTTTCATTTTTTTTGTTATTTTATTTATTATTCTCGGGAAGAATTTACCTAGTAGCTTTAGAGAGAAGAAAAGCATTCTACTAATTTAGATTAATTTCAATTTCTTATCATTACATAAATTATTTAAGATGAGTTGGAAAAAACACTCTATTTAACATAATATAAATTATAGGACTTTTTAAATATTTAAAATGTATCTGTTTTGCAGAATTTGTTTTTTTGAAACTGTTTGGGAATTACCGGTAAAGACAGCGTTTTTGTAAGTTTAGATGATAATTTGGGAACAATCTCAGGTAAAATGAGCTATAAAAATTTCGAAAAAGACAGTTCCAAAGGTGAATTATCTGGTTTCAAATCTGGCGATACCCTAAAACTCACCTATGAATTTGCTGCTGAAGGAACTGTAAGCAAGAGAGATATTTTCTTCATCCAAAAAGATAATTCACTTACTGAAGGCATAGGAACCCAAAAAGATGACAAAGGAACAATGCGATATTCAGACGAAAAAAAGATTGATTATAAAAACGGACAAGAACTGAAATCTGCAGACTGTGCACTTATTACAAAAGCTTTAACCCAAATTCCGCAATAGAAAAAAAAGAGTATTTTAGTATTCTAATATCCAACTGCGTAGCAGTAGAAAAAAATAAGCGATGAAATTCGATCTA